>DASPVU010000001.1:0-3978 GCA_035622215.1 Myxococcota bacterium
CATCTGGTGACACCACCACAAGCTCTTTACAGCCCTGACCGTATTTTTGTTTAATATCTTCGAGAAAAACTGGTGACGCATAGAGATGGTCAAATGGAACATTAAAGAAGCCCTGAATCTGTGCCGCGTGAAGATCCAAAGAAATAAGCCGTGTAGCACCTGCGGCTTCCAAAAGATCCGCTACAAGCTTTGCGGTAATCGGCTCACGGGGCGCCGCCTTGCGGTCTTGGCGCGCATAGCCGTAATAGGGCATAACCACAGTGATTTCTGCGGCCGATGCACGCTTGAGCGCATCGATCATCACCAAGAGCTCCATTAAATGTTCATTAGCCGGTGGTGAAATCGACTGCACAACGTAGGTGTGATAGCCGCGCACGCTCTCGGAGATGGAAATGGACACTTCGCCGTCGGCAAAGCGCTTGATGACTGCCCGACCCAGCGGCATCTCCAAATAATCAACTATGCGATTGGCCAAATCTCTATTGGAGTTGCCGCAAAAAACTTTGATCGGTGCATCTGACATGAGCTAACCAACAATCTGGTTGGGGCGGTAGGATTCGAACCCACGAATGTCGGGACCAAAACCCGATGAATTGCCACTTTTCTACACCCCAGCAATCTGGCCCAGAAATTTAGTTTTTTGATTTACAATGTCAATAGGAGCGTTGCGCCGCGTTTTTTGGAAAAGAATTAGCCCTAGCTTGGTTATCAGAAGGCAGCATCTTTGGGGCATGGAGAGGGAAGGCAAAATGAACTCTATTAGATATAAAGTCGCGGACTTAAACCTTGCAGATTTTGGACGCAAGGAAATCAGGATAGCTGAGTCAGAAATGCCGGGCCTCATGTCCTTGAGACAGAAATACGGCAGAGAAAAACCGTTAAAAGGTGCGCGCATAGCCGGCTGCCTGCACATGACCATCCAAACCGCGGTTTTAATCGAAACACTCACGGAACTGGGCGCTGAGGTTACATGGACTTCCTGTAATATTTATTCCACGCAGGATCATGCGGCGGCCGCTATTGCCAGTACTTCAGTGCCCGTGTTTGCCTGGAAGGGTGAAACGGAAAGTGAGTATGAGTGGTGCATTGAACAACAATTACAAGCCTTTCAAACGGGCTTTCCCAACCTGCTGTTAGATGATGGCGGTGACCTCACCAAAATTGTTCATGAGCGCTTCCCCGAGATGTTTGAAAAAACTCCCATCATCGGTCTCTCAGAGGAAACCACCACGGGCGTGCGCCGCCTCTACGAAATGGCCAAGCATCGCAAGCTTTTATGCCCAGCGATTAATGTGAATGATTCGGTAACCAAATCAAAATTCGATAATCTCTACGGCTGTCGTGAGTCTTTTTTGGATGGCATCAAGCGAGCCACGGACGTGATGGTGGCGGGGAAAGTGGTGGTGATTGCGGGATATGGCGATGTGGGAAAGGGCTGCGCCCAATCTGCGCGATCGCTCGGTGCACGAGTGCTCATCACGGAGATCGACCCCATCATCGCGCTGCAAGCTGCGATGGAAGGATATCAAGTGGTAACCATGGAAGAGGCCGCACCCATGGCCGACATTTTTGTTACCGCCACGGGGTGTTGCTCCGTCATCCGCAAAAATCACATGGAGATGATGAAAAACCAAGCCATCCTTTGCAATATTGGGCATTTCGACTCAGAAATCGATGTCCACAGCTTAGAGAATGACAAGGCCATCACCTGTGAAAACATCAAACCGCAGGTGGACCAGTTCATATTTAAGGACGGCAAGAGACTAACGGTACTGGCCCGCGGGCGTTTGGTTAATCTGGGATGCGCCACCGGGCATCCATCATTTGTCATGTCCAGCTCTTTCACCAACCAAGTGCTCGCACAAATCGCTCTATTTGAGGACAGCAAGTCAAAACATCGCCGCTTTGAGAAGGGCTCGGTTTATATGCTACCGAAGGCCATTGATGAGGAAGTTGCCCGCCTTCACCTTCCCCATCTTTCAGCCAAGCTCACCAAGCTCACCCAGGAACAAGCTGACTATTTGGGCGTAGACATCAACGGGCCATATAAACCAGAATTTTATCGATATTGATCGTAAATCCTTTGCACGGATCTTTTTTCGGCCGCAACTAAAATTTGTTGCGCCAATTTCGACTCATTCGCAATAAAAAAATACGTGCGACCGAGGGGGCGAAAATCCGAGGGGCAACGGTGATTTTGAAGCTGCCGCCCTTTGCGCTGACGCACAGCGTGAAGATCCATGATGACGAGCGGTGATAATGAAAAACAACCGCGAGATGAATATAAACGGCGATTGCGGAAAGATGAATGCGGCTGCTTCAGTGGGGGGGGAAGTTTTTGAACGTTCCTGAGTGATAAAGCGAGTTAACCGACAAAACACTCCTGAAAGGGCAAAAACTTCCGGGCGTTGAAGAGCAAGATACCTCGAGCTCTTCAACGCTTTTTTTTGTGCAGATTGTTTTAGATTGCTTTTCAAGAGTATAACTGCTTAGGCATCCATGTCGCCCCGCGGCAGTCGCTCGCCATCGTCATGGCGAGCCGCATGGCGGCGCGGCCATCCAGCAAATTGGCAATATGTTCTGGATGGCCACGCCCCTTTTAGGGGCTCGCCATGACGATATTGGAATTTGTGCGACAAAGCCGGTCAAGCCGCGGTACGACGAGAAAGTATGTCATGGCTGGGCAGTGAAAAGACGGGAATAAATAATGGCGATCAAGAAACTTTGGCTAATTTTTGTTTTTGCGTTTAGTGTGCATAGCTTTGCCGCTAACAAACTAAACAGAGTCTACGGGTATTTTTCGGGATCTCCACTGCCGCCAATCATGCAAACTGGTCTGGCCTACGATCGCCTGCTCGATGAGAAGTGGGCCCTCGGACTTAATTACAATTACGAAGGCCTTTCCTTTTTCCAATACGCGTATTGGGGCCATGGCACGGAGTTGATTGGCCGATTTTTTTTGTGGGGCTATGGCAAGAGCTGGTTTGAAAAAGGTTTTATTGCTTCATTAGGCACTGGCTTTAACTATGTCTATTACTCGTTTAATGAAGAAGGACTCGGAGTAAAAAATCGGAAATCTAAATATCAATGGCAATTCCCGCTAACACTGTCGGCCAGCTACATCTATACCTTTGATATGGGCCTATTTTTCGAAGCAGGCGTAAAAGCGCAACTTACACGCTTACAGGTTCCGTTGGATGATCGCGCAACACGCTTCTTCATTAACCCGATGCCTAAGATCTATGTCAGCCTCGGCATGGCGTTTTAATGAGCTAGCGAACAATTTCTAGGCGGCGCTTTGGTGTGGTGCGGTCTAGATAGCGCTTGTCTAGCAGGTGGCTTACGTTGACGTTTTTTAAGGCGTGAAGCATGACCGAGCGGACATCGGGTTTTTCTTTTTCTAGCGCGTCCAACAGCTCCTTCATGCGTTCGCGTTTTAGGCCCTCTTGGGAACCGCACAGGTTACAGGGCAAAATGGGATAGCCGATTTGGGCCGCGTAGTTAACGATGTCGCGCTCCGCCACTTCGACTAAGGGCCGGATGACTTCGAATTTGCCATCGTCGGTAACGTATTTTGGCGGCATGGCCTGGAGCTTGCCGGCGTAGATTAGGTTTAGCATCAGGGTTTCTAATGAATCGTCACGATGGTGGCCCAACGCAATCTTGTGAGCGCCTATTTCGCCTGCTATGCGATAGAGAATTCCTCGGCGCAGGCGGGAACATAGTGAGCAATAGGTGCCTCCTGGCTTGGTTTTTTCCACCACCACGCTGTAGGTATCTTCGCTTAAAATTATATGGTCAATTTGTTTATTGACCAGCCAGTCTTTTAAAGGCCTGCCATCATAGCCCGGCTGTACCTGATCCAGATGGACCGCAGTGATTTTGAAGAAAAAAGGGGCGCGTTTTTGCGCGGTATGCAGAAGATCGAGCAGGGTGTAGCTGTCTTTGCCACCGGAAATCGCCACCATCACATGGTCG
>DASPVU010000002.1:0-6827 GCA_035622215.1 Myxococcota bacterium
AGAGACCTTGGGCACAATGACGTCATTGGGCCACTTCAGTCTAACTGGAATGGCGAGCGCACCGAGGGAACGCACAATAGATAAGGCGGGCATCATGGGTAGCAGAGCTTGGTTTCTTGGCAGATTGGGTGCTCGCAAAAGTAGCGACATGGCAATATCGCCTTTTTGCATATGCCAAGTTCGCCCGAGGCGACCACGGCCGCTGGTTTGCTCGGCCGCCATAATAATCGTCCCCCCTAAGAGATGGTCTTTCTCCAAAAGCAAGGCGTAGTCGTTGGTAGAGCCAACGGAGCGAAAAGCCATAGCGTTAGTTAAATAAGTAAGGCCTTCGATAGCCTGTTTTAATTCATAGTGCAGATCGGGATCTAAAGCATATTTATTCATCGACCAACTCACTCCACATAGAGCATGAGTCCCTTAAGATACAATGACTGCGGACAATAGACCGACACGGGATGATCTCCTCCCTGCGTCAGTTCAGCGACAATCTTCACCTCCCGCTGACTATCCACTGCAGCTGAAAAGATGATTTTCTTGAAAAGATCCATTGCCACATGCTGGGAACAAGAAAAGGTAAAAATATATCCTCCGCTTCTGATTGCTTTCATGGCTAAAAGATTGATGTCTTTGTAACCGCGGGACGCTTTAGCAACCGCATGCGCTGTTTTAGCAAACGCTGGTGGATCCAAGATAATCAACTCGAAGTCGTCCTTTTGTAGTTCGCGCAAATAAGTGAAACAATCTGCTTCTACCAGCGCGTGAGCGCCCGTCGCATCATTGCTCGCGACGTTTTTTTCACAAAAAAGAAGCGCGTTGTGAGAAATATCAACCGACGTCACTGACCGAGCACCGCCCTGCAACGCATGCACCGTGAAACCACCCGAATAGCAAAAAGTATCCAGCACATTTTTTTCCCGAGCATAGGCTTCCACCAAGTCGCGATTTGCCCGTTGATCCAAAAAATATCCCGTCTTTTGACCGTGACCCACCGTGGCGAAAAACATATGACCATTTTCCTTGAACAAAACCTCCGATTGACCTGGCAAAATCCATTGCCCTGATGACCCGTCGTCAAAATATATAGATTTAATGTTATAGATATCCACCAGAAACTGACAAAGATCATCGATTATCGGCTTTAGGCCGGGATTCGATAACTGAATGCTGGCCGTGTCATTAAATACATCGCAAACCAGGCCGGACAGGCCGTCACCCTCCCCATGAATCAAACGAAATCCATTGGTGCGCTGGTTAGGTAATCCTAAGGCGCGTCGCAAATCGCGTGCCCCTATGAATCGCTTACGAAAAAAGGCCGGGTCAAGCGCGTAATCGGGCTCAAAAGAAACCAGCCTGATCACGATCCCCGCGCCGCCACACCAATAACCCAAGGCCAGAGGCTTCTTTTGATGGTCCATGAGACAAACCGCGTCGCCTAAGTCGATGCTATCGTCGATCTTGGCAATCGCCCCAGAGAAGACCCAAGGGTGACGATGATGGATGGCACGTTCCTTATTTGGCTTGAGATACACGGCCTTAAAATTGCTATTCATGAAATGTTCTTAACAGGCGCAAAGCCAAGAGGCCAGGGTGGAAATAATTCACCCACGGCGGTTGGTTAATTAGATAGTCATAAAGGAGGACTCCATGACAAGGCTGAACGCTATTTTCGTCTTGATTTTAGCCTTTTCTAGCGTCTGCTTTGGTGCAACGCTAATGCAAAGAACCATGGCTAAATCCGCGAACGACCTAAAAAGCAAAGGAGAAGTGGCAAAAACTAATAACCTCAAACAATCCTGTAACGCTCTCATCATGGAGCAGGAAAAAGGAACCGTAGCCAAGGTGGCAAAAGAGCTTTATCAAAGAGCTTATTCCTTGAGCTTTAACGGTGATTGGCAAGAAGCCGAAGCGGCTTCGAAATGCGCAGCCCATATCTTAAACGGCACTGACCATTGGGCCATTGAAGCTGAAACTTTGCTAGGCTCGTTACATGAACGGTAAGAGGCCTTAGGTGTTGCTAAGTGCTGCGCGAGCAGTCATTTTGCCCGGGCCAATTTTCTCTTTGTGGGGGAGACTTTTGAA
Source organism: Myxococcota bacterium (assembly GCA_035622215.1). Classification (GTDB taxonomy): domain Bacteria; phylum Myxococcota; class UBA727; order UBA727; family JABDBI01. The sequence goes on from DASPVU010000002.1 coordinate 2,080, forward strand.
CAAACCTTTAATTTTGGTCAGCAATGACGATGGTTATGCATCAATGGGAATCAATGCGCTGGCGCGCGCCCTTGCTCACATAGGCGATGTGGTGGTCGTGGCTCCTTTAACTGATCAAAGCGCGATTTCCCATGCCATCTCCCTAAATCGTCCGCTGCGTTTGGTTGAGCAACCATCAATTTTGGAAAATAACCAAGAAGTGCAGGTCTACAGCGTCGACGGCACACCCACGGATTCCGTGTACATGGGAGTGCATTACTTATTGAAGAAGACCTTGCCGGATTTAGTGGTCTCAGGCATCAATCATGGCGCGAATCTCGGCTACGACGTGCTCTACTCCGGCACGGTTTCTGCCGCCATGGAAGGCTCCATGCTCGGAATAACCTCGGTCGCGGTTTCCTTGGTTTCGCTGCACAGCTACAATTTCGACAAAGCCGCGGAGTTTACCCAAGCATTTTGCGAGGGCATATTAAAAAAGTCCTGGCCAAAACGCACACTATTTAACGTCAATATTCCCAAGCGCGTGCAAGACCTAAATTACGCGATCACGCGGCTCGGACATCACGAATATACCACCGACGTAAATGAGCGAAAAGATCCACGTGGCAATAGCTACTATTGGATTGGCGGCACCTGGAGCGGCTACGAGGATTTACCGGGCACCGATTGCCGAGCCATTGCCCAAGGCATCATATCGGTGACCCCGCTCACGGTAAACCTAACCTGCGACCCCTTGCTCGGAGAGCTCATGGATGTTGATGCCAAAGTTAAGCCGATTCCCTTTTATAAGGAAACTAATTGAAAGCCGCTCCCAAAAATAGGGCAGACTAAGGAGCTTGTTGTGAGCCAACCAAAAATTTATGGACCTGATGAACAAGACCCGCTTGCATGTCCTCTTGTCGATGTTGAACAACTCATGGAGGTCTTTTTTCAGGCAGAGAGAAGAATTGACCAGAGGCTTTTCGGCGTCGAGTATGAGATCTTTGGTCAAATCCATAATGGCAGCGCGCCTATTCCTTACGAAGGTCCCATAAGTATAACCAGCCTCTTTAAACATCTGGCAGAGAGAAGCGTCAATTTTCCCGATCCCATGCATCCCATGTACGAAGGCGAGCATATAGTCGCTCTGTCCTGTAAGCGTGCCATCATTGCGCTCGAGCCGGGCGGACAGCTGGAAATCGCCGCCAGGCCCCATCGCCATCTCTTTGATGTAACCGGAATCTTCGCCGACCTAGTTAAGGAAATTGAAGATGCGGCCCTGGAACTCGGCATCAATTTATTCGCCCTTGGTATCCACCCGATGGCATCGCGCGAAGATATGGCTCAGGTGAAGAAGGCCCGTTATAGCATCATGCGCCAATACATGGGCGGGCTTTATGGGCTTGGCCTCGATATGATGACGCGCTCCTGTGCCATTCAAATAAACCTCGACTATCAAAACCAAAAGGACATGGTGGAAAAAATCAGACTTGGCGCGGCGCTGGTTCCGTTTTACTCGCTGCTCTGCTCTTCGGCAGCTTTTGTCGATGGCAAGCCGGCAAGCCACGCTATTGAACGAGGACATGTATGGCGAATGACTGATCCTGATCGTACCGGACTTCCTCCCATCATTTTCGCTAAGGATTTTGGTTATCGTTCGTGGATCGACATGGTACTTGATGTGCCCATGTATTTTTGTCGTCGCAACGACAGCTATGTTGATTTATCCGGCGCATCCTTTCGTGATTTCATGGCTCGTGGGTTAAATGGGCATCGTGCCACCGTGAGAGATTTTGTCGACCACATGACCACGGTGTTTACTGAAGTTAGACTCAAGCCGATCTTGGAGCTAAGAAGCACCGATTCCCTACCCGTCCCCTTTGCCAATGCCCTTTTTGCTTTAACCTGGGCGCTTTTTTACGACGATAAGGCGCACGACGAGGCGCAAGAGATTTTCTTTGGTCTCACTCACCAAGAACTAAAAACCTTGCATAACGCCGTTATCGATCACGGAAAACAAGCAAAATTTCGCGATGAATTGGTCTTTGATACCCTGAAAAGGCTGTTTGCCATTGCAGAAAGCGCCATGATCGACCTCGCCGCCAAATCGCTGCGACCCGAGCTTGCCAATCTATTGGCACCGCTTGCCACTCTGCTAGAAAAAAACCTTACTTTCGCCGAAGAAATTAAAGGGCGCTATCCCTATCTCGATCACTCCACATTACCAGCACTGGTCAGGGACTTTGCGCCCTTTAATAATCCCCTCAGCTAGGGCAAGTTTTCTCACATGAAACTCTTTCTCCACATAGCCATTTATTTTGGACTGGCCATGGCCACATTGGGCTGTCGCACGGTTAAAGAAAAACCCGATGACCAAGATTTGGCTGGAAGCTACCACCAAGTCAAAAAAGGAGACACGCTAAAAAAGCTTGCCAAAACCTATCGCCTATCTGAAGAAGAAATCATCGAGACCAACGGCATTGAAGATGAGCGGGCCCTTAAAATTGGGCAGAGGCTCTTCATGCCGGACCCCGACCCGATTGGGCATAAAATTGCTCAAATCAAGAAGGGTGAAGACAAAAAAAGCGTGGCAGATCGTAGCGGCAGCGCTAAACCGACGGGCAAGCCGCGTATTTTTAGCTTTCCGGTGCCACAGGGCCGCATTATCTATCGTTTTTCTACCAAAAAAGAACGGCCATATGACGGCATCGGTATCAAAGCTCCACTGGGCACAGAAATCGTAGCGGCACAGGACGGCCGGGTGATCTTCGTTGGTGACGACGGTACCAAGTTTGGCCTAGTGGTAATCATCGAACATCAGGAGCCATACATAACGGTCTACGCCCATCTGCGCAGTGCCAAAGTGAAAATCGGCCAACTGATCAAAGAAGGCAGGCCCCTCGGCGACGTAGGCAGGTCCGGCGGCGTTTTAATACCCCACCTGCACTTTCAAATTCGCGTCCATCGCCATCCCAAAAATCCCGAACGCTACCTCAAGGAAATAACGCAAGCCCACTAGACGATCAGTGGCAAAAAGTTCAGGTAAAGGTCGCTGCCGAATGAAATTAGCTCCCATAGCTCAGTGGATAGAGCATCGGTTTCCTAAACCGGGGGTCGCATGTTCGAGTCATGCTGGGAGCGCCAATTCTTAGCCCCATCTCATCGCTTATTTCAGTTGTCCGGCTTTACCAGTGAAAATGGAAATTGCAGTTTGTACAGCAACTGTGCAGCCAATCTCCAAAAAATCAATTCTGTGCCGAGCCCTTTGGAGTCAACTCTGATGCTCGAGTCATAAAAACTTCATCTGTTTTTTGGGCTGCTTCCTTTTGTAAGGTTGGTAACACGTGGCTGTACGTATCCAACGTTACGCTGATCTGTGAATGCCCCAAACGTTCTTGAACAACCTTGGGATGGACCCCTTGGGCAAGAAGAAGTGTAGCTGCTGAATGCCTTAAATCATGAAAGCTTATAGGCGGAAGCCCAGATTGCTTTAATAACCTTATGAAACATCGCTTTCTAAAATTGCTTCGTCGTAGAATATTCCCCGCCGTATCACAAAAAATCCAATCGTGATGGTGATCTTCAGACGACATTTTTGTGTAATGCTCTTTTAACGCGTGGACGGCAAATTGTGGCAGGTCAATGCATCGCCTACTTTTTTGAGTTTTAGGCTCGCCAACGAAAATCCTACCTTTTAGCTCATAGGTCAGCTTAGAAATGACACTAACCTTATTCGTAGTCCCAATCGGCCTAAGCTTCCTGCCCTTCATGATCGGTACGACACAAGCGGATAAATCAGGCGGCATGGTGGCCATCCCCGCTTCATCCAAGGTCCTCAAATAATCCACTGACAACTGCCGCCTTGGCAGAATTAACGTTATCCCTGCAGTTGCCAGCTGCCAACTTCCGGCTTTTTAAGGGCAAAGCTCACACTGCCAACTGACGTAGATTTTAAAACTAATCCGCGAGGACAATTTGCTATTCGTTTTGTATCGTCCAGGGCGCCAGAACCCACCTGATGATGCGTAACCTGATTTCTCGTGGAAGTATTCTAAATAGAGAAGACCGGTTTAGGAGGTAAAGATATTGCCGCTGCGGGAACAAATATACTCGATCAAAAAACGAAGGAAGATTTGGTTCAGTGGGTTTTGGGGTTAGCCACCAACCGTGCTCGCTGATTTTTTTAAGGAAATTGACTCGCGTGTTCAATGGATTGGCGCCGTTTTCCAGTAAGAAGAGCACAACATTTTCTTTCTGCCGTTCCAACGCAATATCCAAGGCTGTTTTCTGTTGGTAAGTTCGAATATTGTTGATATTAGCCCCAGATTTTATTAGGTACGCCAGTATTTCTTGCTGCCCATGTTCACTTGCTACGAACAATGCTGTTGCTCCGTAGCCATTTTCTGCTTCAATATTAGCGCCAAGCTCAATCAACCGAGTAACGACATTGAGATGACCATATTTGCAAGCCACCGTCATTGGCGTGTGATAGTACGACCACGGGGGTTCAAATTTGCCCCACCATTCAATCAACCTAACAGCAGCCTTTTCATGACCGTTCTTGCATGCGAAATATAAGGGTGTCACATTTTCCATACCTTCGCTTTCAATGTTGGCCCCGTGTTCCAATAGAAAATCGATAAGATCAACATCACCGGCTTCTGCAGCAAAATGGAGAGGGCAAGAGCCATTGCCGCTGTTATTGATTGTGTTTGGATCAGCACCGGCTTCTATTAATGATTTAACTATCGGTGAGAATTCTATGGGGT
>DASPVU010000003.1:0-4174 GCA_035622215.1 Myxococcota bacterium
ATATTGGCTTAAGCTCTAAACCCAACCAATACACTTTTCCATCTTTAAATCTGATGCCAGCACCATTGCTTTTGCCTTCAATGGAACGAAATCTATTTTTGCCTTTAAACCTTGGTCTCCCTCTCTTGCCGAACATGCATTGAGAAATAGCGGCGAAAGCACGCGTAGCTATTTTTTGACAACTATGAGCGTCCAGATGGTCGCCAATGTGGCAATTATTTTTCACTTCGGTGGCGAAGCTTTGCAGGCCATAATCAGACAAACCGAATTCTTTTTGTAAACTTGAGAACAGCTCTTTGCGTTGCTTTTTATTGGTAGTGTTACGGGCCTTCTGCCAGAGTTTGCGTTCTCTCATCAGATCAAGCAGGCGAAGCCCTTCGCTCAAACATGCGTTGTAAAGCAAGCGACCAGCCTCAAAGCGAATTTTAAGAACTCGTTTATCTTTTGGCGACGTTCCAAGAGGAAGCTCATGTATGAAGGACGCGGTAGACATTTTTTTGATCCCCACGTTTTGTTTTACCACTTCTCGCGGACACATCCAAACGTTGGGACAAATAATTTTCTGGTATAACTACGAGCGCGCCGCTTAATCCCCATAAATCAATTTAGGGGCTTGCGCGGCGGATTTGGTCATAACCCTGCCAATGTCCGTAGTCTGTGAAAACCCATGGATGATCAAACGAGATCCCGATGATGCTAATGGTGCCATAATCAAATCGCCGGACGGCAAATGCCGATTTACTGTGGCGGATTATTCGTTGGAAATGTCTTTCGGTAATAAAGTAACAATTTCTCTTCAAGGATATTATGAAAAAGATCCTGAATATCCGACACAACGAACACTAGTCACGATTGAACGGTATGGTTTCAAAGAAGGATAATGGCAGGGTCGCACCAAAACGATGGATAGCGCAGAGTCAAATCACACGTTGTTAATAAAAAGAGCCTTCGAATTTAAATTTGATGACTTGCAAGCAATCTCATTCGAGAACACAAAGCAGGATTGCCCAACAACTAGTTCCGTCGGCACTTGTGCAATTTGTACCGGAATGAAAAATAGCGGCAACCATTTCGAAAGACAGGAAAATTATGACGTCGAGAATCATTAAACCTTTAATATCGCTAGCCAGCCTCTTATTGTTGCCCACATTTGTTTGGGCAGAACCCATTGTCGTACTTTATCGGCCGGGATTCCCGGATACTACCGCGCCAGCACAAGTGCTTGAGAAAAATCTCGACGGCCGCATGGTATCTTGCCTTGATGAGACCGCCTTAAAGGAAATTGCGGAAAAGGGTGGCTATAAAGAGCTCATTACCTTTGACACCTTTTTAGAACCAGAGAAGATTGCCGTGCTTAAAGACAAGTTGGCAAGCTTAGATCCTTCGGTGAAACTCAGTATCTATGTTAAAAAAGGTGATTCAGCTTATGAGGCCGTTAAATGCGATGAGAAAAAAACGGTTGATTTCAAAGACGGCTCCTACCTAATCCCCGCCATGGAGAAAACCAAGATGGCCATTACTGAAGGAGCCAAGCTCTTGGATAATGGTTTATCGCATCGTCCCTCAGCAGATGGAAAAGCAATGCGCGAGTTATATTCGACGCGCGAATGCTCAAAAGACACTCTCTTCCAAATCATTGAAGCGGATGTCCAACAGCTCCAGAAATTATTGGAATCAGGACGCAATTTCGTCGAAAAGCTCATGTCGCAGACTACGCTGTTAGTTAAAACCGCATCTTACGAAACCCTTACGGAGAATGGCTTGCGTATTGGTTTTCAGCTTGCAGCTACCGGTATCTCAGCTTTGGGACCAGCGATAATAGATTCTGGTAAAGCAGACATTGCCATTATTTTGACCGCTTCAGATCCGTTTAAGGGTGAGCATCGTTATTCCATTCGTAATAGCGACCAATACAATGCCCGAAAAATATACGAGTTCATCAAGTCAAAAACATACGTTATTCGTGGCGGCGGTGATGATGTGGCAGCAGGTCTCACCTGCAAGGCGACGCCGCAGGAAATCATAGGCGTATTTAGGACCATGGCAACAGCAGATATCACCCGATAACAACTGACACGTCGAAAATAGCGTTAAGGACCCCGATGAAGACTGGTAGTGAATCGCCTGAAAAATACCAACGAAAGTCCTTGATCGGCGGTCTTGAGCCTGAAAGCGAACAATAAGTCAAAGAGATCGACGAAAAATTAGCGGCCTTTAAACAGGCGAGGCTTGCTTTTGATGGCATGCTAGTAATGGGCGTTGTGGGTACAGGATATCCAGTGATTAGAACTCTTTACTAACTTGCCTACATGAGATCTCATTCATTTCATTAATCCTACTAATCTGAGTGGCGCTTCAGTGCCGCCTTGAATTTTGAGCGGCAATGCCAAAATGTGAGCTCCCAGCGGGGGTAAGGAACTTGCATTGGCGACATTTTCGATGATGTAGGTACCAGCGCTTAGAAAAGCCTTATGAACTGGATATCCTTCATTGGGTCGATCAGGAGATAGCGTATCGATACCAAGGCCAAGGATTTTCTTACTCAACAGGTAACGAGCCGCATCCTTATCAACCGCAGGAAATTTAAGGTCGTTGCGATACCTTTGGGCATTGCTAAAAAAATTATCCCAACCAGTACGAATAATGACTATGGTTCGTTCGAGAATCGTGCCGTGATTTTTTTCCCAGGCTTTAATGTGTTCGACATTGACGTTGAGATCCTCATGACAATGAGAGGAAACATCAATGAAGGTGCATGGCGCAAAGAGATCGCAAACCGAAATCTCATCGATAGTTTTGCCCTTCGGAAAGCAATGCGCGGGAGCGTCCATGTGAGTCCCAACTCCCGCATGCATCGATAAATGCTGGACACGGAAACTTATCGCATTGCCGGTTTGATCATAATCGTGATGAACCTTGGCCAAAAAGCCACAGGAGGCATCCCAGGTTGCCATGCCCGGTAATAATGAATGCGTCAAATCAACAATTTTTATGTTTTTAAACAAGATTTAGCCCTAAAGAGATCGTTGTCATTGAAGATTCCATTGAGAGACATAGCTCAATCACATCCGCTGAAAAGCGGCGGCTACTTATTTAAAAGCACTCAATGTGAAGCATGTCTGTCAGATTTTGTCGTAGCTAATTCACATTAGTGCTGGACCTGAAATGTGTGTCGTTTCAATTTTTGCTCGCTTGATGTTACGAAGATTTCCATACTCCTCAAGCTCACGGCAATCGCTATGAATTGAACCCGGCATCTCTACTGTTACACTACCGAGACTTTCGATCTTAAACAAATAATGTGCATTTCTTATATTGAGACCCAAGTTTGCGGGTGCTTCACCACAAAAATCATTGGCTTCCGATACGTTACCGCCATTCATTATAAAGAATTTGCCATAGCCAAGCTTAATGACTCTCTCTCTGCCGTCTGAACATTTAACGTAAAGATTCGCTCCATCGACTTGACACTTTTCTTGTTCCTGCACGGGCACTACCTTTGTCCCTTCACACGAAGTAAGGACTAAGATACTAAGCCCCATGCTGATTTTCAGGATGCATGCATCTCGAATTTTCATGAGTACCTTCGACATTGATTGCAGTTCTCTAATAGACCATTCTAAAAAATATCTTCTTTTGGTGGATCGGTAAGTCTTCGCGACTCAATGGTTAAGCTATCCCAATTGGCAATACTGTCCTCATTATTGAATATAACCAATCTGTCATCGATTTTTTCCCAACGCGTCTTTATTTTTTTGCCATTCGTTTTTTGACCGGTAATGCGATAGTAACAATTGTTGAAGACAATCATCTTTATGTGCACGACATTTTTGCATGATGGACAGCAATTTGCATGATCACCCCCAAAATTAATTCTATTCATTATCTATCATTATATTTTTCAGACAGCAGAATTGGCGCCGACTACACCTTTTCGTATTTTTATTCTTATAGAACGACCGGCAGTGAAAATAACTTCTTTCGGAAATAGCCACCCAACTTTGAAATTCGAGCCCAAAGAAATACCGCGTTCAAAAGCCATTTTGGGTAGACAAGTTTGATTGCGAACAATACGCCAAAGAGACAGACAACGACCCATCCGCTCAATAACTTTGGGGGATAAAAACGGATTGACACGATCATGCAAACGGAAACTTGTTACCAGTTTAGCTTT
>DASPVU010000004.1:0-2910 GCA_035622215.1 Myxococcota bacterium
AAGTGGTAGTTCCAGGAATGTGCTCTTGGGCAATAGAACCATAGGAAAGCGGCAAATTTAGAGTCTGTTCGTCTTGGCGTCTCATGAAAAACTGCACATAAGGTTCACTTGAATTAGGATTGTTGTAGACCAAAAATGGCCCGTTGCCTAAAGCAAGCGCGTCGACAACGGATTCTTTTAAGGCGCGGCTGCTTTCTGGTTTTTGCTCTAAATGCGCGCTTTCAAAAAACACGGGGAAGCCATGCATGAGCATAAGCCCGGTGGTCGGGCGTAGTAGGTTATAGGCCTGAACCAATGTTCCAAGCGGATCGATCAGGTGAAGAAAGGTCCACTGAGACACAATCAGATCAAACATCACCGATTTTGGATCGAGTTTCAGCACCGGGAGGATTTCTTTGAACGCTTCTATCAAATTCTCGATGGGGAATTTTCCGATTTTATAGACAATGCATTTTCCATTTCGTTCTGGACTTTCTTTACTGTAATCCTTGCCGAAATCTTCGCCGACGACGCTCAAGATATGAACGGTAATATCAGCAGGAAGGTCCTTTCTTTTGTTAATAGCGGTGGCCATGCCATCGCCCCATTGAAAAAGGCCAGCCCCCAAATCGAGTAAAAAGAACTCTTTTTGCTCAGGTCGATCTTTGATCAAAGCGGTAATAAATTCAGATGTTGCAGCTTGAAGAAAATAGTAGACATCCTTGCCACCTTCAATCCAACCAGTTTTACTTTTGGCAACTTCGGTAAAGGTGTCAAGAATGAGGGTTTTTAACAGGTCATCACGCTTGGAGACATCAAGATACGCTTTTAACGGCAATGATAATAGCAATGATAGTATATAACACTGCAAAAAATATACATTAAGAAATTTCATTTAACATCTCTCCGTCTAAACAGCATGAATATTAATAACAATAGCTCGACCATGACGCCATAACTTATGAAGTCCTTCCAAAAAATCCTGATCGAGCACTGGAGCTTTGAGAATACAATCAACGGCATCTTTGTTAGAACTCCGTGAGGCTTGCTATGAGAACGCGTAACTACACGTTATCCATATTGCTTTTGCTATTTTTTGCCTGTGGCTCCTGGGCCGAGGTGGAAGATGACATAGAGAAGGAGCCGCGGTATAACGGGCTGCCAATAATTGGCGCTGGCACCTACGGGGTTGTCTGCCAAAAAGATAATCATGTAATCAAAATATCCGCCATTGATTATGACGACGCGACATCAAGAAACATACTAGAGGCCGCAGTTTTTCGCGCTTTAGATCATAAATCGATTCCTAAACCGCTATTCATCGATATATACCAGGGACTAGAAAAGCAATTTTTAGAGATACATTTACCCCACTATTCAGATATTAAATCCAAAGACGCTGCCAGTATCCTGAAGTCCATGGCTTCCGTCTTGGATTATATTCATGACTTAAATATCGCCCATCGAGATATCAAGCGATCTCACATGCTTTTTCATCAAGGCTCCCTAGTTCTGATCGATTGGGGAAATGCCGACGTATTCACCGGCGAACCGTCGGAAAGTTGCGGCACCACAATGGGCTACTGCTCCCCCGGTCTTTTACTGCGTGATTACCAACACCCAAAAGAAGACGATATGTGGGCTTCGGGTATCTCTACCCTTGAGATGGTACACGATATTGAGCGGTTGTTTGTTTACCATAAGGAATCGGAGACTCTTAACGCGATTTTTTCCGAGAAAAAGTTCGATCCTTTGTACAACTTAGCGACTCAGTGGAAGAATAATAATTTTTCCCTATCACCAATAATTTTAAATTTGGTAAAAAATGCCGAACCAGCTTCGTGTCGAGATCATCTATTGGCCTTGCTCGAGGTCTGCCCGATGAGCCGGCCAACATCTAAGCAATTGCTAGCTAGGTTTGACAGGAAAGCCAACCAACGCAATCAACCGATGGCCTTGCTGGAGCAACCAATTTTCAACAAAACCTCCTCGATCAATAGCCAAATGCGTCGAGTCGCCTATCTCTGGCTTCATGACATATCGCGAGAGCTTGAAATGCCTGACAAAGTTCTTTTCGAGGCAATGAGCATCGGCGATCAGTTCATCAAAACCGGTGCGCTAACCAAGAACAATCTGCAGTTGGCTGCAAGTATAGCCTTATACCTGGCAGCCGACTTTTACATGTCTGGCCACGACATTGAGACGTTTGTGAGACTGGCAAAATCCGCATTCTCCGAAGATGATTTCAAAGAAACTATGGTCCAGCTCTTGCAATATGCCGATTTCAACCTGCTTTTCCGCCACACGCTCCGCGAATATCAAAGCGAGATTTACCGACGGCTCGAATCTCCGAAAGCGCAACAAATTGCCATCCTCCTACTCACCATGCTAGAAATCGATGAAAAGACCTTCACCCTTTCGAACGCCGAGAAATGGGCACTGGCAAAGAACGTGAGCACCCGTGGCCCTACAAATCTCGCCCCCGAGTCCAAACGAATGCTAACTAAGTTATGCCAAAAGTTCGCAAACGAAGCCCTAAGCCAACGTCCCTACTTCTCCGATCTCTACCAAAAACCACGACACTAACGCACGCCTATAATCCGCTGTCCGTCGCCACAGTTTTACAGTCTGCTGACCGCAAAAAATTACTGGACAACGAGCGGTAGTTTTCCGTATCGTGTCCTCTCAAAAGCAAACCTTTAACCTTTTGCATTTGGGGGGAATATGAAGATAGCTCTATTAATAATCAACCTAACAGCCGCCTGCAGCGCGGTGGCAAGCCAAAGTGCGAGCCCATCGCTCAACAGCCACTGCAGCCATTCTGTGGCAACACCAAAAAACGGCACTTCTGTAATGTTCGATGAGACGTGCACCGTAGCCTACGTGATGCCGCCAAGACAAGGCGTCGCAGAGATCGGCTCTCTCGCCCGA
>DASPVU010000005.1:0-3729 GCA_035622215.1 Myxococcota bacterium
AAAAGCCAATAACGAGGGCGGCGCCCAAGGCCGCCCCTCCACTAATGCCGAAAAGATGTGGGTCAGCAAGGGGATTACGAAATAGCGCTTGCAGTGATGCCCCACTTGCCGCAAGCGAAGATCCGGCAGCTATGGTGAGAATGACGCGGCAGAGTCGATATTGGAAAATCCCCCGCCCATGAGCGGAATCCATCGAGCCAAAGGGTGAGGTCCAACCAAACGGCCCTATCATCAAGGAAATCGCAGCCGATAAAATGAGAAAAAAAATTAGCGCAAAAAGCACCACATGGGCCTGCTTTTCCGTCATGCTGGCCTCCTCAGCTTTCTTTTTGCAGCAATTGGCTGAGATAGGAAGCGTCATGGATGAGGGCGGGAGACGGTGACTGGAAGATGGGGCGATCGGGAAGGATTAGGCGAATTTTTCTCTGTGCTAAATCAAGACCCAGAGCGCGGAATATTTTTTGATATCGTGCGAGGCTCTCTCGGCCGTCGGCCAAGATGATAATCATTGGTGGCCTTGCTAAAAGACTCTCGAGCGGCCAAACGGGCCATGCTGTTTTTCGATCATCGGCCAGGTTTATCAAGCCCAAGGCTTCGACAACCTGTGATGGGAAACTCGTGCTACCGGCCACCACAAAGGGCTCGGGCGAGACTGCTATCAATGTGGTTTGGGGCGCATCGCCATGACTCCGGCTTTTTATGCCCTGGCGTGCCTCCTTGATCGCTTGGTCAATGGCATGGCAGAGGGCGGCTCCCTTCACTTCTATGCCTAACTTTTTGGCAAGCATTTCGATGATGTACTTAATATCCTTCAAGGTGTCGGGTTGGTGAGCGAAAACTTCAATGTTGTTAGCTCTTAATCGATCGAGGGTGTTTTTTGCCATGACGTGCGGAACAGCGAGCACCAGATCAGGATTGAGCGCTAAAATCGCTTCGAAATTTGGCTCAGCAAAGGAGCCAATTTTTTGTGCGTGCCTAAGAGCTTCCATGGTGCAATGGATGGTGACTCCGACCACGCGGAGGTCTTCGCCGAGTGCCACCATTGTTTCACTCATGGACGGAGCGAGCGTGACAACGCGCGCGTAGCCTTTACTGGCCCCCGCTGAGAAGTCTCGGGGCGACACCAAAAGATCGAATGAAACAGCACCAATTAAGGCCAGTCCTAAGATAACAATAACGCCCCATAATTTTCTCATGGGCCAAAGATCGCAAGGAAATCCAGGGGATAAATCTTGTAGGTGGCCGACACCACCCAAGCGTTATAGCCGCTGGGATAGCTGTCCTCTAACCGATATTTTTTAACGTGGTGCCGAAAACGAAGTTCTACGGGATTGATCATGACTTTCGGGCTCACCGTTTTATCGATCGGAATGGGTTCAACAAAGGGAAAGGGAAAAAAGCCTTCGCTCAAGCTGTAGGCCACCAGCGTGCCTTGGGCATCACCGAGAAACACGGTGTCGCCATGCCAAGGGGTGGCGAAGGTAAAGAAGAAGCTCATTTTTATTTGCGGTGTCATTCTATCCTTTGGCAAAATGGCGCTGGCATTTTCGTCGATCACGGCGATTTCGTTACGGAAATTATGAGGCAAGACGAGTTTATTTCCCACAATCGCCGGTTGAGCCAGGGCAAAATCATTGAGCGCTATTTGATGCTCTATCTTCATCGACGAGAAATCGGCTGATAGAGCAAGCCTCACCAGCCCAACGTTTTCGCTAGAAAAAATGCCATCGGGGTTCGCTTGCCAAGCTCCTCCACAGCCGACCCATACTGTTCGATCGTCCTTCTTAAGGAAGAAGCCAGGGTTTTTGAAGGGCATCACTAAATGGGCCTTGGGTGTTATTTTATTGTTTTCGACCGCCATTAGAGCCACGATGCCCGGGCCCACCACCGACGATTGTTGCCGCTGAAAATCCGCCCATTGATAATAATTGGCAAAGCTCACCAAAAAGTGTTTGTCGTCGAGAGCGATGACCGCTTCCGTATTGCGAGCCGTGGTTTTTGTGATGGTATTGGTTTTCTTATCGCTGTCGTCGGCGTCAATGGGATGTTTAACCGTTAACGGTGGATCTACCGGAAAACGCTGAAGCCGGTTGGCTCGATCCGTGAGCCGCACAGCATCTATCGTTTTGGGCACGCTTCCATCGATGAGCATAACTTCATGTGCGTTAAATAACGGTGTGATGAGAAACTTGCCCAAGGTCTTGATGGTACGAGCTCCAAGGCCAGTCTCGTTATCGTCAAATAAAAGTACAGCCGACTTAGGTCTATTGTTTATGATCCAATGATCATCGACGGCAAAAAAACGTAACAATGATGCTTCGGAGGAGAGAATAACCGCTTTGTCTTGGTAAAAATCCAGCGAGTCAATTTCTTTGCCATCTCCTAAAAAAGCCTCCTTGGCAATTTCCCTGAGCATAGACGGATGAGATTTATTTGCGTGATCCTGCGATAGTACTTTTACCGCATAGGGTTGACGAAATACTTGATCACCAACGGTGAAGGTCAGGTCGCCCTTATCTATTTCATGATCGGCGTTCTTGAGATCGAGGGAAAAGCTGCCATCAGCTAGACTTGTCCCAGTCGCCTTGATGCTACCTATTTGGCAATCGATCTTAGTGTTAGCCGGCGTCGCTCCGATAAACCCTCGTGCCCGAGCTCCTTCCTTGGTCTTCGCCAAAACGATAAGCTGGTGTTTAATCGGCCCTTCGGGTAGCGGTTTGAAATGTCGGCCTGTTGGGCCGCACGAGCACAGTATAAAAAATAACAAGAAATAAATGACATTAAGATTTCTCATTAGACATTCCCCACTTCGATTTGACCGAAAAATATTGTGCCGGGAAGCGGCATTTCGTAGGTATCCCGCGCCGATTTAACGTTGAAGATATTGCTGATGGAAAGCGATAATCCTAAGCGCTGAAAAAGCCGAGCCGCCAAAATCGCGTCGAACAAAGCATAAGGATTGGTTCGAAGCGTTCCGTAAATATTGGCGGTGGCGGGGCCGCGATAGCGAGATTGCAGAGTTAGTGACAAAAAGTCCTCGATGCCAAAACGAATTCTGGTTAGACCCAAAAAGCTGGGCGTTTGCGGCAGAGGCGCGTTGGTATCCTTGATTTTCGAACTTAATATGGAGTTTTTGCTTTCAACCATCAAAAAGCTCCATGGTTCAGAGCTAAAACCTAGGTCCACGCCGTAACGTCTCGCGACACCCGTATTGATGGGCCGCAATTGCGTGCCGGCGAAGGGAACGTAGACGATCATATCGCTGATAAATCCCATAAAGCCGTTAAGGTGGATTCGTGTGTGATCGCCGATACGGAAATCCGTTGCGAGTTCAAGATCCCAGAGGCCTTCGTCGTCGAGCCCGGGATTGCCGATGAAGAAACGGTTTTTTGCGTACATCTCCATGAATGTGGGCATGCGGCTTTGATACTTAACCTTGCCGGACAGAGTCATAAAATCCACTGGCTCTATCGATAGGGCCAAGCTTTTGTTACGAATGACGCCATGGTTGTTGTAGCCAAGGATGCTCATGTAGCCTTCCATGGTGGGCTTGAGTTTTCCCGTCCAACGGGCCACACGGCGCATGACTAAGCCACCACCATACCTCGTCTTATTTAATTGATACGCCCGCTCAATGATAAATTTCTGTTCGAAGCCCATGTTTATCCAAGAGGGGAGGCTCTTTGGCGCCATGCTAAAGGTGAATTCATGGGTGGAGGCGGTTAGAGC
>DASPVU010000006.1:0-6901 GCA_035622215.1 Myxococcota bacterium
ATTCCTTAAAACCCTCGGGCCCCTTTACCCCACGGCCACCCGCCACAACGACCGAAGCATCGGTAAGTTCTGGACGCTCCGATTTAACCGCATCAAACGAGACAAACCGCATATTGACCGGGCCCAGGGAAACATCGATAGGAATGGGCTCGGAAGCGTTGCTTCCAATTTCTGCTGGAGCAAATTCGCTTACACGAACCGTAATGACCTTGATGCTCGTCAATAACTCAATTTCGCAATTCAAGTCTCCCGCCCACACAGGCCGAGAAAAGGTGTTTTCGGAAATCACCGCTTGAATATCCGACGCCATCCCCGCGTTAAGTCTTATGGCGACGCGGGGCATCAAGTCTTTACCAGCCACAGTGGCGGAAGCCCAAACGTGCGAAGCCCCGATCTGTTTTGCCACATCAGACATCACCTTGGCATAAGGCTGCGCCAATCTGTGTTCCAATCCTTCGTGTTCGCCAAAATGCACTTTGTCGACGTAGGGGCAAAACTCTCGCGCCAACGCCTTCACATTCTTACCCAAAAGAATGCCATGAAGCTCACCGCCCATTTTTTTAGCTGCTGTTACTGCGGAGAGACTTGATTTCTTTATCCCATTTTGATCGTGCTCAACAAAAATAAGATGCGTTGCCATCTAAAGCTCCGATTGGTTAAAGCACCTTGGCTTCGTTCTTTAGTTTATTTACCAGTTCCGACACATTGCTCACGCGCTGACCGGACTTTCTGCTTGGCGGGTAGCTGAGTTTCTTGATTTTAATTTGTGGCTGATGTTCAATGCCGAGCTCGCTCGAGGACAGAAAATCAAGCGGCTTCTTCTTGGCCTTCATGATATTGGGCAACGATGCGTAGCGCGGCTCATTAAGCCTAAGATCGGTAGTGATAACACATGGCAGGTCAACACTGAGCGTCTCAAGACCGCCATCCGCTTCACGCACCACCACTGCCTCCTGGCCTTTGATCGTAACCGTATTAGCCTGAGTCGCCTGACCCACGCCCCAAAGCTCCGCCACCATTTCCGCTGTTTGATGATTGTCATCGTCGATAGATTGCTTACCCATTAAAACGATGTTGGGTGATTCCCGTTTAATAATCTGATGGATCATTTTGGCGGCGAGCGCTGAATCCATTTCAGAGGAGACATTCGATCCAGTTTCTACCAATATACCGCGGTCCGCTCCCATGGCCATGGCTGCACGCATCTGCGCTTCGGCATCCTTGGTGCCCATCGATAACACCACCACTTCGGCGCTGTCCTTTTCCTTGATGCGCAGCGCTTCTTCCACCGCTATTTGGTCAAATGGGTTCATGATCATGTTGACGCTGTCACGCACAATATCCAGACCATCCGCCGCCAATTTCAACTTGGCTTCATAGTCGGTTACTCGCTTAACCGTAACCAAAATCTTCATAAGCTGCTCCTGACCATCACACATTGCGGGTAGTCTTTCTTGTAACCATTTGGCGCACTCAAGAAATGCCCGACAACCCAATAAAATTCCTTATCTCCCCCTCACGCGTGCGGGAGAGGGATTAAGGAAGAGGGCGTTATCTTTTTTGCGGAGCGTGTGCGTGAGCTTGGAGCTCGGCTTCGAGCTTTTTGAGTTCGGCCGCTTCCTTGTCGCTGGCGTTGGTCTCTCCCGCCTTCTTGACACCCATCTTTTCTTTGAGCGCTTCTAACGCAACATCGGTGTGAACCACGTTCAACTTTTCAAACTGTGCAGAAAGCTCATCAGTTTCAATTTCCCTCGCCATTTCCGTGGTGGCCTGAGCTTCTGCTTCCATCTGATCGATCTTTTGCTCCATCCTTTCGATGGTGTCTATGGCACTAGTTTTGGCCATGCCCGACATGGTGTCGGTTATGGTCCTTTGCGCTTCAGCTCGTCGCGCGCGAGCAATGAGGAGATTCTTTTTGCGTTTGGCATCTTCGATTTTATTGTTCAAACCGGTAAGCGCCACTTTCAACTGTTCAACCGCTTGCTTTTGAGTTTGCCACTGTGTCTCAAAGCCGCTCGCCAATTTGTCATGCTCGGCTTTGCGATCCAAGGCTTGCTTGGCCAAATCATCCTTGCCGGCTCTTACCGCCATCATGGCCTTATCTTCCCATTCTTTGGCTTTAATTCGTTCATCTTCATGCTGTTTAAGCAGGCGCTTTTCATCGGCAATGGCCACTGCGACCTGTTTTTTCGCATTGATCAGCTGCTCCTGCATGTCGAGCAGCATCTGATTGAGCATCTTTTCCGGGTCCTCGGCCTTGCCGATTAAATGATTTAGATTGGACTTAACCACCGTCCAAAATCGCTGCACAATTGCCATAAAAAAATCTCCAAAGCGCTTGTGTCCTAACCATAAACCAAACTGGCGCAAAAAATAGACCCTATTGGGGGTAATCTCGCACCTGGTAAACCGCGGCTCGTATAGAAAATATAACGGCGGCTACGGCCATTAACCCTGCGAAAACCCAAAAGAAATGTTCAAGCTTTAGCTCGGAAAAGCGCGCAAGTAGGGCCACTAATGCATTGCCAAAAGCCACGGTCAAAAGCCAAAATCCCATTACGGTAGATTTCATACGTTTTGGCGCTTGGGAGTAAGCAAACTCAAGCCCCGTAATCGACACCAAAACCTCCGATAGCGTTATCAAGAAATAGGGGATGAGCTGCCACAACACGTGGATCTGTATGCCTGGGTTGTTGTCGATTTCGGCCTGAAGCAAAGCAACCGCAACGAAGCTGGTCGAAGCAAGTGCCATGCCCAAGGACATTTTTCTAAGCGGAGTAAGCACAATGCCAATTTTTCGTGACAAAGGATCCACCACATAAGCCCAAAACGGAATCAACATCATAACCATTACTGGATTAAGCGAAGGGATTTGCGACGGCAAAAGTTCTATCGTGCCTAAAAATGGAAAAAACACATGGCGGTCCATCATCTCTGCTTGACGAATCCACGAAGAGGCATGCTGATCAAAAAGCGCCCAAAAAACGCTGACCATAATAAATACCGAGCCGATTCGCATCACGGCTTTCACGCCTTCCACCGCTTCATCGCCAAATTCCCGCACCGCGTTTTTTGACACTTTATTGAGCTCTGGCATACCGGTTCCGCCACCGCCCACTACCGCTACAGCCTCCGCTTTTCTTATTAAGAGATCGCTAAACCAATCGCGCACCATGAATGTGCTCACTGCCAAAAAACCATCGTCCTTTTGCAGTCGTTGCCGATAAAAGAAAATCATGAAGCCAAGGACCAGACATAGAAGCGAGGTGCTAACCATCACCCACATAGACGAACCTGCGGTAAAAAATAGCGACCCAAAGGTGAGAAAAAGCATGATGGAACTGATGGAGTCCAAGGCACCAAGCGAGCCCGCAGGTTTAGCGGGCACGTGAACAAATTCGCGCCGACCAAGCCAAAAAATTATGGTAGCGATAAACATCAAAATTCCCGGAACAGCAAAGGCGACACGCCAGCCAAACCAGATTTGCAGCAGGGGAATCAACCAAACGGCAAAGAAAGATCCAAAGTTGATCATGAAATAGAAAATCTGATAGACCCTCTCCAAATACGACCAGTTGGATCGGCCGAATTGATCGCCCACATTGGCGGACACGCAAGGTTTGATACCACCTGAGCCTATGGCTATTAGTATGAGCCCACAGGATAGCCCGACAATCGACCCTTCCGTTAAGGAGAGCACTAGATGGCCGAGACAATAAATCCACGATAACCACAAAATAGTATTGTATTTTCCTAAAAACCGATCGGCGATGATAGCGCCGATCATGGGAAAGGCATAAACGCCGGTTTTAAAAAGATGCACGGTGGAAGTGGCCATGTCAGCAGCCATGTCATCGGTCATCGACGACGAGACATATAGCGCCACGCAATAGACATAAAGAATGGCATTCATTCCATAATAGCTAAATCTTTCACAACCTTCGTTACCAACAATGTATTTGATACCTGGCGGCCAATCTGTAAGCTCGTGATCAGGACTTTGGCGATATGGGATTTTTGCCATTTATTTCCCCTGTTTTGCGGTATGATCAAGTCTATTATCTATCAAAGGTTCTGAGTCTGCTTTTCGTTGTTGAAAAAATCTTCACGGTGGCGAGGGTTGTTGTGTCTAGTCTCTATCTAAAACATGTATTGGTGTTGCAGGTGATGTTCTTTGTTTCATTGGCAGCGTTTTCTGGATGCAAAAAAAACCGCTCGGAACCCTTTTCGGATATCAACACTAAAACTGTGGTAATTGATAACCCGATTGGCTCTGCTGAGTTTTCGGTTGAGATAGCCGACACCGAAGCAAAGCGCGCACGTGGCTTAAGCGATAGAACCGTTCTTCTACCGAATCACGGCATGTTGTTTATTTTTGACCAATCTGGTCGTCACGCCTTTTGGATGAAAAATACTCACATCCCTCTCGATCTGATTTTCTTCGACGATAACTTCACTGTTGTTGGCGTGTTCGCCAATGCTGTGCCTTTGAATCTAGCACCCATAGATATGCAAAAAGACTCGCGCTACGTTCTTGAAGTTGCTGCTGGTAGCGCTAAAAAATACGCGATACAAGAAAACGCCAAAGGCCGCCTCGTCTCCGAGTGATGTCATGCTGCAAAAATTTCGCGATTACCAACCGATTATCCATGAAAAGGCTTTTATCCACCCGTCGTCGGTGATTATCGGGCAGGTCATCATCGACGAAGGCGCAAGCATCTGGCCGGGAGTGGTCTTACGGGGCGACATGGGCGTGATCAAAATTGGTAAAAATTCTTCGATTCAAGACAACACCGTCTGCCACATGACGCTGGATTTCTCTCACACCATTGTGGGCGAAAATGTCACTGTGGGCCATGGGGTGATTTTGCACGGATGTATTGTGGAAGATGACTGTTTGGTCGGCATGGGTTCCACCATCCTCGACCAAGCTTCCATCGGCAAAGGATCCTTTGTTGCAGCTGGCTCTTTGGTTACGGGCAATAAGACTTTTGGCGAGGGGTCCTTTATCGCAGGGTCGCCGGCCAAGTTAATCAGACCCGTAAACGATCGAGAACGACTCATGTGCGTTTCTTCAGTTAAGCACTATCTCGATCTGGCAAACGCCTATCTCGACCAAACTCATTAGCTTCATCGTCATGGCGAGGAGGCGAAGTCTCCGTGGCCATCCAGTTATTGCCGACTACGATGTTACTGGATGGCCACGCCCCTTACAGGGGCTCGCCATGACGATAATGCTGCATCATTGATGCTTCTTCATGATGACCACTGCGTTGGCACCGCCAAAACCGAAAGAATTGGACATGGCGATATTCACATTGCCGGAGCGCGCTTTATTAGGGATGTAATCCAAATCGCATTCTGGATCGGGGTTATCCAAATTAATGGTTGGTGGCATCATGCCTGTCTTCACACTCATGGCGGTAAATACGCCCTCAACGCCTCCTGCTGCGCCAAGCAAATGGCCCGTCATAGACTTGGTAGACGATATCTGCAATTTGTAGGCATGCTCGCCGAAAACACATTTGATCGCTTCCGTCTCGAATTTGTCGTTAAGGGGAGTGCTGGTTCCGTGAGCATTTATGTAGTCCACTTCGGAGGGCGAAATGAGAGCCTGGGCCAAAGCTTGACGCATCGCGCGCTGAGCACCCTCGCCATGCTCCGATGGAGCAGTGATATGGCTAGCATCACAAGTCGACCCATAGCCAATAATTTCGGAAATAATAGAAGCTCTCCGACGTTTGGCATGCTCAAGCTCCTCCAATATGAGAATGCCGGCGCCTTCGCCCATGACGAAACCGTCCCGCGTCTTGTCAAAAGGTCGGCTGGCTTTTTTCGGGTCGTCATTTCTGCTGGCACAGAGCGCATGCATCGAGTTAAAGCCAGCGACCGACAAAGGATGCATGGCACTCTCTGCGCCACCGGCCACCATCAGATCGGCTCGGCCAGATTTAATCTGCGAAAACGCCTCACCAATCGAATGAGTACCCGAAGCACAAGCCGATACCACCACCCAATTATCGAGGCGCAAATTGCGTCGGATACCGATTTGCCCCGGGGCCAAATTGGATATCGTGCCCGGGATAAAAAAAGCCGAAACGCGGCGAGGACCACGCTCACGTAATGTCTCGTAGTTGTCTATCAAAACGTCTAAGCCGAGCATGCCTACGCCTAGTACACAGCCGGCGCGATTGCCGGGGGCATTTTCCAGCTTGTCGGGAAGGCCTGCCATTTCCCAGGCTTCTTTGGCCGCGGCCATGGCGAACTGAATAAAGCGGCCCATGCGTCGAACGTCTTTCTTCGGTTCGATATAGTCTTCCGCGTTAAAGTTCTTAACTTCTCCACCCGCCGTCACGCCCGCGCATTCATGGGCCCATTTCTTCTCACACCAAGAGGCCACAGTATCGATGCCGCTCCGTCCTAAAAGGAGGTTTTCCCAGGAAATACCGACGGAATTGCCCACGGGACACACAAGGCCCACTCCGGTTACAACCACGCGTTTTGTCATAGATACTCCCATTCATGCCGAATGGAGAAATTAGACATTGTTGTTAATGTAGGAAACCACATCGCTCACGTTTCTGATCTTCTCTGCTTCTTCATCCGGAATTTCAATTTCGAACTCTTCTTCCATCGCCATAATAAGTTCGACAATATCGAGCGAGTCCGCACCGAGATCTTCAATAAATTTCGACTCTGGTTTAACGTCATCTTCCGCGACACCCAGTTGATCGGAGATAATACTTCGAACTCTTTCCTCAATAGCTTGTGACATTTCCCATTTCTCCTTTCCAATGATTAAGACTAGGAGGGTGCCTTCAAATGGCTATTTTTGAATTTTTTCTAGGAGTTTTCGCGCGCAGGGCCGCAATGTATATGGACATACATGAGGACCCGAGCA
>DASPVU010000007.1:0-7005 GCA_035622215.1 Myxococcota bacterium
TATTACCATTGAGGCCTTGCGCCGTGCTCTGCAGCTAAAGAAGACTACTTTATCGAACCTAGTCAACGTAGCTAAAAAGCTTGGCGCATTGCACCGAATCCAATCATATATTGAGGCACTTGCATGAAAAATCTCTCGGAAGAAAAAATATTAAGTCGTCTTAAAGAATTAAGTCTCGAAACTGGTTTGACGGTGAATGATTTGAGGGTGGTTGTCGCGCTCGAAAGGGCTATAGCCCGTATCGAAGCAGAGCCTAGTCTTGCCAAAAGCCTCATCTTCAAAGGTGGCTTTCTTCTTTTTAAATCCGTCGACACTACTCGATATACGCGCGATGTTGATGCGTTAGCCCAAGGAATTTCCTCGGAAGAGGTAACAAAACTAATGAAATTTGCGCTTAAAAAAGATCTCGGCGACTGCGTCTGGTTCGCAGACGTACAGCAAGCCTCTTTGCCCAATCAGGGTCCTTATGGCGGAATATCATTTAGTCTTGCATTCCAGATTTCCACGAAACCACCCCATGGCCGTCAATTAAGAAAACTATCGAGAATTCATATTGACGTGGGATTTGGCGATTCAATTTTGTTTTCGGATAAAGGCAGCGGATAATGACTCTTCTGCTAGCGTCTGATAGGCACAAAAAATATTAGAATACCCTTTGGCCTTAAGCTCTTGTACGACATCAAGATGCTTATCAGTTATATCAACGCCTGCTAAATAACGCTTACTCGAAATAGCCTCGGCCAAGCTTCCTATATCTTTCATATAGGCTGCGTGGTTTTCTCCATGATGATTCGCCAGGAGTATTCCATAAAAATCCGCATCTTCATTGACGATGGCAGAAAGGGCGGTTTCAATAGTTTCGCTCTTTAGACGAACGCCGATCTTTCCAAACCGAATGCGCGGATTTTGCGCAAGCATTAGATGAGCCATGCGATAAAGTGTTGATTGGGTGTTTTTGACTTGCAAGCTCGACAGGTCTTTGAAAATCTGCACCCGGCCATTGGTAAGCTCATTCTCTTGCACAATGATTAAGGGAATGCCAAACCCTGCCTGAGCCATCTGTAGGCTCTTGGTATCTATCGTGATGTGAACAATACTGTCCAAACTCATCGAAAATTCTCGCTGACAACAGCGCTTTCAAAATAATCCATGGTGCGGTTGGTGAGCTGTTCATGGACCACGAGCCGAAATACGACGTCAAATGTTGACCTCAGTTCTTTGCGCACCGAGCGACTAAAATCGATGTTGACCAACGGATGGGTTTCCACGAACACAAGCCCGGCCTTCTTTAAGCGCTCGCGATATACGGGATTCGCTAAGACCAAGCGGGCCTTTTCAGCTAAGATGCGCGAAGATGGAGCGGATTTCGCGAGCCGTGCGCGAATTTGCACGTTAATCGAAAGCTCTCGATAACCATAAATATCGAGCGATATATCGCTATCGCGAAACCTATACCGATGGCCATCGCGGCCTACGGTCATGCTGCTACCCAGCGATAATATCCCTACGGGAGCCCGCGGCATGCGCTTGATGGATTCATCCCAGGTGAAGGGAATACCAACGGCGTCGCTAAACACTTGCTCTAAGGCTGTTTCGATGAGATGCCACTGGGTCACAAGACACCTCGCACTTCATGGGTGATGGAGCCTTTTAGTCGGCCGGTATCGATGAGCGCTTTGCTACTCCCTTTCCTGCGAACCGTTGCCGGCTTCAGCTCGGGTGCAATGCCACGGTTGATGGTTTGCACTATATCTTTCGACACGACTTCACCAAGCTGGGTTAAGGCTCGTCTAACATTCAATGTTCCATCAAGAATTTTACCCTTAAACATCGAAACCAATTTGAGATATTTAGCACGCTCTCTATCGCAGGTTGACCATACAGGCAGCTATGGCGGCTGATGTATACGTACCGATTATGACGAATGGCAAGACCAAAGACGTAAAAATTAAGGCTTATCCCGGCGAGACAAGCAAATTTTGGTACGAAGGAACTCAATACACCATCCGCATAGCAAAAGCGCGGGGCATACTTAATCCGGATAAAAATTACGCCAATAAAAGCGGACTAGAAATTCGCAACACGCTTATCAAAGATGGACCTTATAAACAAAAGACGGCTGAAAACACTCACTACTGCAGCTGTTGTCATCGACTATCTCCTAAGAACGAGGGCAGGTACTGCAATAGTTGTTCACGAAATTGGTCTACTAGTAGCGCCAAAGGAAGCATGAAAAAATGGTGCTCTCGGGGAAGAAGCGATAAATAGCCCAGATGCCCCACAGCGCACAGTTTGAGTTTTTCATAAATATCCTATTTAACGCCATGCTCAGCCTTGGCGTTCCAAGTCCTTTCTATTTGTTTTTAAAAAACATCATACAAATCCCGCTCACCTACGCCAAACCAGGAATTCAAATATTATCAACCATGCAGAGTTATCAAATAGCTTTGGCAAAACTTCACTAAAATGATTTGGGTCATCTAGCCATTGATATTCATAATATCTTCATCATAGAATTTTCTAACAGTCACGACTCAACAGAAGGAAAATATACGATGAATAAAAAAGCCTGGAGCATTATCTTCGGAATTTTCTTAATTTCAACGTTTACAACTGAATGTAACGCTTCATATTTATCTGATTTCATTGCGCCGGGCAGTTGGACGCGGCTCGAAAAGCCCTCGCTTATTGGCCTGCACGAAGTATTAACAATTGCAAACAATCTTGACGAACAGAGCATGTCAGGCGAGAAAATTTTACTTTATCGATTGAGTCCTCATGCGATAATCAGCGAAGTTGCCAGACACGATACGTGGGAAGAAGTGGTCATTACGGAAGGCCAACTAGCTTGGTTGAACCAAGACGAAACCCAATCTGTCCAAACTGTTTTGGAGGTTGGCAGCTACGTCAACAGAGCTCCCTACGTTCCACATGGACCATTTAGAGCTGGACCAGACGGATGCCAAATGTTTGTGCGTTACTATTATTAATCTATCTATATGGCCATCTGTTTATGTTACGAGTATATCTCGGAATTCAATACTCTAGTTGATTACAGGCCTTTGGGCAGACAATTGGCCTCTAAGAAACTATCTGTTACCTGTCATCGCAAGTAGCCGCTTCGACTACTTATCAACGCCATGAACGGGCATCGCCGTTTATGCCGCGGAATATTTTTTTTCAGGGCTTTCTTTTATTGCCGTTATCACACAGAGATTCTCACAAACAAAATCCGGAAAACCTCGATAATGCATAAGCTTCTATTCGCCATCCTCTTTATTGCTAAATTCTCGTTTACAGCTGCTATCGAGATTCATGATTTCGTTGTCAAAGGGACCAGCGCCAATGGCGAGGCCCCCAATTATTATGCTTTTCCCGAATCGGTAAAACCATTAACGGGTGGCATATTTAGAAGCCCGATTGATAATACGTTAATAATTAGCTCAGACCTTTGTTTGAATAAAAGTGAGGTTATGTCTAGGACGATTGAACTATGTTCTCGTCGCGATTACCCTGATTTTACATTCCTTGATGAAAAACTATATTATCGTAAAGTGGAAAGGAATGATAGGACAGACCACAATTTCGCTAAGTTATTAAAATCGATTTACTTCAGCCGAGAATTCAAAGCTATATTAAAGGACAATATTGATAAATTTGAACTTTCTTACCAATTGCCATCGGCGGTGACATTGCACCTTTCCACTACGGTAGAGTCCTATAAAGAAGCTTTTGAAGGCTATAACGCCATCGGTCCAAAACTAACTGCCCTTTCCCAAAAGAAATATGGCCCTCATGCAAAAATGTTTTTCAAGCAAACAGATTATAAAAATTTTAAGTGTATTCTGATTATTGCTTCGCCAGCTGAAGATTATGTCGCCATTGATATAACCGTAATTTGGCTAGATAATGCCATTTGGTCGCAAATAAAAGGTAGGGACTAACCATTTACGGGATTAGATTATCATCCCTAAAAACGATGCCTGTCTATTTGAAGACAGCCCTCTTTCTTGCTCTCCCGAAAATAGCCTAGGCCAAAGCTATTTGATTTCCCGACGCGCCTAAGGGCTTTTAGAACTACTTGCAGCTCACGTTCCTCTGGTTTGAAGCAAATAAAGAGCCTATCTAACTGAGAATTTAGTTTCATGGCTTCTATGGCTGCCAAAATTTCTCCGTAGCCGATTTTTTTAAGGTCGATTTAAATGAAAGACGAAGCGTGGTTTGTTCCGCCATCATTTCCGAGTATTTAAGAATGGATTCGATTCACTAATGGTCTGCAATGTCGTATCGAATTTATAGCCACCCATGTTAAGCCTAATTATTTTGTCAAGTTTCTGCTCTTTTGGCGTATCCATGGCCATGGACAAGCCACTCAAAAGCAAAAAAAGAAGAACAAAAACTTTCATGACGTTGTGCTGTGGAAAAATTCGCCGTTCAGTGCAATAAGAAGCATCATGAATTTACTCTTACCTTACATTTTCGTATTTCAGCTTCTATTGTGATGTAACAGATTCGATGTACTCGTATTCGGGGCCCGTCAGAAAACCTGGCAGAGCGCTTCAGCTGATCCATCGGCTTGTTGATGCCCTGGCTAGTAGTTATCTTATTTGAGAAAGATATTCCGCTGGAGCCTTCGATGAAAAAAATATATTTGATTTTTTGTGCGCTTGCTTTTTGCTGTGCTTCGGCCAGCTTCGCCAATGACAGTCTAACCACCTGCCCAATCGGAATGGCTAATATCGAAGCTCGGGTGCGGTGGGTGCTTGATCCAGCTCACAAGCTATATGAAAACCCCTATTATCAAAAATGCCTCAAGGGCGACAACAGCTTTGAGGCAGTGAAGAAGTTCATCGATTGCATGGAGAACCCCGAGCATTGCAGGATCTCCAAGGAAGCCGGCTATTGCGAGGGCTATTGCAAGGATGCGGAAGACAAAACGGTTGTTTCTCCTTGATCCTTATATTGATAAAATGATATTGGTGGTCGTCTTTTTTGCGGCTGTCTTGCCTTCAATAATATCTAAATAGACAATATGCCATTTGTCGCCGGCTCATTTTTAGGCCTAACATCTGCAACCAATTTTTTGGCCACTGATTTTTGGCCAAAGCAATCAATGCCAAAAATCCTAGTGCGAAACGCCAAGAAACTGGCAAATAACCTGTGTGTAAGGGTTGGCCCAGATACGGCCATATAAAAAAGACTAATATCAACAGATAAAATCGACTACTTTTAAACATATATTGATTTTCGAAGCTCATCCGGTGCTTTTGTCCCAGTCAATTTGCCATGCCAATGGCTCTTGAGAAGGCAGGTGCTGGTTTCTTCAAATGGCACAGAAGGCGTAAGCAGGCCTGCATAGGCAAGTGTTTTCCAAATTTAGTGCTGGTTTTATAGCCTGTGGCTCTAATGTTGAAAATCTTATTTTTGGGCCTAAATAAGAGAAGCTGACTAATCGTGACGGATCTTTATCATCTTATCAACGTGAGAGAGCATTTTGTCCCACAGATCGGGCTCTCTATCGAAAGGAAAATGATCGGTATCACGGTCAAAATGGACGTGACTGAAGGGAAATTGTTTTTCTTTGAGTCTGGCCATTATCTTTCGAGACATATCTGCCGACGGCCACCATTGATCTCTTTCTCCCGAAACGAGCAAAATTGGGCCATTGATTTTTTCGACTTTGATGATGGCATTTTCCACTGCCTGTTGATCGGTCAAAGCTTGAGAATGCATCCAAGTAAAATTCACGTTGTCTGGTCGGCAAAAAATCCTTGTTAGAACACCATAAATCGTTGCGACTGAAAAATTGGAAAATGGCACAAAAGGCACGGGAGCATTATTTAGAGCCCAAGAAGAATAGTGATAAAGCGTGGTATTGCTTGCTTGAAAGGCCACGTGGCTTGGCACAACGCCAACCACGAATTTGAATTGCGGATAATGACTTGCAAGCAAAAGAGCCAATTCTCCACCTTTTGATGTACCCATTACACCAATGATATCTTGATCGATTACTTGGGGAATCTTGTCAGATTTCAGATATTCGCTAATCTCTTCCCAAAATGATTCAAGTCTTATCAATGAGAGTGTATCAGGGACGCTGCCGACTTTTGGCTTTAGAAAGTACTCTGCTTCTAGCACATGAATCCCACGGTCGAGAAAGCTCTTGATACGCCAATCTCCTGGTGCATAGGTGTAACTCTCATTTGACCCACCCAAAATTAAAAGCAGCGGTCGTTTTTCATCAACCTTAGCTAAATGTAGATTGGTTACGAGATGCCGACTCAAAAGGTATTTTTCCGCTTCATAATGGCCAGGAACAGCGTCTATAGGGATGATTTCGGCAGCAGATAGGACGTAAGAATAGAATGCGCTAATAATAATATATATTATTTTAGTAAATTTAAGCACAATGGGATGCTAGAAGACAAGCCAAACGGGTCAATAGGGGTATCGTCGAGCACTCATGATACGGCGTGACTGCCCCAGCGCCGCTGGCCCTTATTCAGCCGGATATTGGGCGCACTTAGGCCAGGCCTTCTACCGTTAACGGCTGAGATGATACCACTAACCGGATATGATCGTTGCAAAAACTTAAGAAATAGGCGCAGCAAGATATGGATAGGCAGGCACCTACGGTTTTGCGCTGAATTGGCAAAAGACTCACCCATCAAGCCTATTACTGCACTACGGTGTCGTCGGCTGGGCGGTTATAATAATCACAAATCTTTTTGGATCAATGTCGGAGAGCTTTTATAAAGACCAAAAAATTCCTCGACATTCAGCAATGGCAAAAATGAGTCGCGAAGGCCGAAATAGAAAATCATTTCAGGAGGCTGAACTTGCTGACTAGCCAACTGTGGGAAGTAAGGGGTGCTCTGATCAAATGTTAAAAAATTTCTATAAAATGTTTTCAGATGAGCAGCAGAGGACCAACCTTTAGGTTCAGGATGATTGGAAAGGGGGGCGGACGACCACCCTGTTTCACAGATCCAAAGAGGTTTGCTG
>DASPVU010000008.1:0-9769 GCA_035622215.1 Myxococcota bacterium
GAGTGCATTGAACAAGCTTTCTGACTATTTATATGAAATCCCCAAGAGCTTTCGAAAAGATATGCGCGTGCCGGCCCGGGTTTACACAAGCGAGCATATGCTATCCCAGGTAGTCGCTGACCGCTCGCTTTGGCAATTAATTAATGTGGCCACCTTGCCCGGAATACAGAAATATTCGCTGGCCATGCCGGACATACACGAGGGCTATGGCTTCCCGATTGGCGGTGTGGCGGCCATGGCGATTGATGAAGACGGAGTTATTTCGCCCGGCGGCATTGGTTACGATATTAACTGTGGTGTCAGATTGCTCTCATCTGATCTGCCTCTTCAAGAAGTAAAACCGCATTTAGAAACTATCGCCAATCAGATATTTCACAGCGTACCGAGCGGTGTGGGACGTTCGGGCTCGGTTAAACTTAAACTTGCTGATCTTGACAAAGTCCTAGAACAAGGCGCCCCTCGCATGGTTGAGCTCGGATTTGGCACTGAATCGGACCTTGAAGCCTGCGAGTCGAACGGTCATTTGGCCGATGCCATGCCTCTCCTTGTATCGGAGCACGCCAAAGATCGCGGGAAAGACCAGCTCGGCACGTTAGGTTCGGGAAATCATTTTTTGGAAATTCAAGTAGTCGATGAGATTTTTGACCAAGAGACAGCCAATGTGTTTGGCCTGAAGCATGGCTATGTAACGGCCATGATTCACTGCGGCTCTCGCGGACTCGGTCACCAGGTGTGCACCGACTATGTGCGAGACATGCTCAACGCTAATGCCAAATGGCGCATCGATTTGATTGACCGACAACTTGCCTGCGCGCCATTTCACAGCGCAGAAGGGCAAAACTATTTTATGGCGATGAAAGCCTGCGCTAATTTTGCGTGGGCCAATCGCCATCTCATCGGCCATAGGATTCGCGAGGCATTTTTACGGGTATTTGGCCAAACTGCCCGCCTCAACACTGTTTATGACGTAGCGCACAATATCGGCAAAGTGGAGACCCACGATATCGACGGCGTAAGAAAAAAGGTTGTCGTCCACCGCAAGGGCGCTACCCGCGCATTTGGGCCTAAACAACGAGAACTGGGGGCTCGCTTCAAAGCAACCGGCCAACCCGTGCTCATCCCAGGAACCATGGGCACAGCCTCTTACGTATTGGCTGGCGCCGCTCACGGCATGACCGAAGCCTTTGGCTCCGCCTGCCATGGGGCAGGCCGGGCGATGTCGCGCCACGCGGCCAAAAAACTGCAATCTGGGGCAGAGGTAAAACATGCGCTTGCAAACTTGGATATTCGTGTCTTCACCGATGCCATGCGCGGCCTCGCGGAAGAGGCCCCCTACGCCTACAAAGATATTGAAGAAGTGGTATCTGTAGTAGACGGCGCAGAACTTGCCAGAAAAGTTGCCCGCCTCCGGCCCTTGGCGGTGGTTAAAGGCGATTAAAATCACTGGTTAGGCGACGGTGGTTTCAGTGCTTTTATCCACGTGACCATGCAGTTATCACAGTGCGGTTCACTTGGTCCTTTGTGCGCAAAAGCGGATTCACATGCCTCAAGGTCGGCCACATAGCCCCAAAGCTTGCTGAATAATGCAAGGAGAGAATCATAACCTGCTGTGGGGATGCAATAATGATATGCTTCTTCTGTCTTAGCGCGAAGAACTAGGTAACCCGAATACAGAGCATGAAAGTTAAAGGGGCGATTAAATGTTAGGGTCGCACACCTGCCATCAGCGGCGGAAAACTGTACGCTATTTGTGTTCTTTACGTAATAGATATCAATCGGTGCGGTAGTACCGTCTTTGAACCTAAATTGCGTTTTATCCCAGACAACATCCGCTGCTGACACTTCACACGCACAAAGCAAGATAAATACAACGTTTAAATGAAATCTCATACACATATTCCTTATTAATATGCCTCTTCTCTCACCCTCATCAATTCTTGCCTGATCCAGGAAAAACGATCTTGGCCAAAGACTTGGCATTGGTTAACGAAAAAAGTTGGTACGCCGAACGCGCCGCGGTTAATCGCTTCACTCGTATTGGCTTTGAGCTGATTTTTAATGTTGTCGTCTTCAGACTGCTGGATAAATTGCTCGGCAGGAAGACCGGCCTCTCGCAAAATCCCGGCCAGCGTCTCAGGACGACCGACGTCAAGATCTTTGGCCCATGCTGCGTGAAAGATAGGATCGATCGCATGGTTATCGATCAACGCGACGCGCAAGGGCAACACCGTTCGCAAGGGAAAATGACTGCTGAAGTGAAAATCCACTTTACGCAAGTCCGCCCAGTCCTGCATGTCTTGCGTAATATAGGCCGTTTTGTAGGGATGAGCATTGAGCATGGGAATGTTGGCCACGCCGATTTCCTTAAAGATCGCACCCAATAAAACAGGCTTTAGTCTGAAGGCTACGCCGGAGTCTTTCGCGGCCCTCACTTCGCTCCAGGCGAGGTAACTATAGGGCGAAGAAAAATCGAAATAAAAATCAATCGGCGCACGACCTGTGCACCATTCCGTATCGGGCCAATCTAGCTGAAGCATGTCTTTAAGCAAAAAAAGCCGGTCGCCGCCAAAATAAAGTCGATGGTTAATGGCCAAGGTGGGTACACCAAACACCCTCTGGTGAAATGCTTCTTCGGTGTAGGCAATCAAGTCGTGCTTTGCTTGTTCGCCCGCCGTCAAGCGTGGATCAACTCCATATTCTTCAGCCAAACTTCTCAGCACATCTTCGTTGTCGATGTCGAGATTTTCTTGCCAATATGCCTGGTAGAGTCGAGCGCTCAAGGCCTCGCGCGCGGGTGGTTTTGCTGCGTGAACCAGACGCATCGCGTTGACCGTGCTTACTGGATGCCGTGGATGAAAGCGTAGCCCAACCGAAAAGAAATCGGCTTGACGCTCGATGTCTTTCCTCATGTAAGAAGCCTTGGCCGGCGCCATGGTTGAATTGGGGTTTTGCTCTCTTTTTAGGTGGGCGAACAAGCCACCAAGAAGAATGGGTTTCAGGGCAATGTCATGCCGCTTGAAGGCTTCGGACTTTTTCAGAAAAGAAAAAGCCATGTAGGCATAGGGACAAACCACATCGTAATAAAACGCCTTTGACATGGCATTACTCCTTGGCAATTAGGTCGAAACTCGCGACTCCGCCGTCCAAATGGTAAACATTGGTCATGCCACGCTGCATTAACGCTTGCTGCGCCAAATAACTACGATGACCGGACTTGGAGTAAAGCACGATGGGGGAATCTTCGGAAAGTAGCTCGCTCATGCGATCACGAAGCGCTTCCAACGGCAAATGCAAAGTCTTGGTCGCCATTCTACCAGAAAGCTTTGGCGCCTCCCCAACATCAACTAGGCGAAAATCACGATTGTTTTTGAGCCAAAGTGCTAGCGTCTCCGCTGACATGATGCGCGTGTTATCAAGCAGTCCCATGCGTGCGCGCACTGCCGCATCTCGTAACGGATCAAAGTGTGGACTCGCATCGGTTAAATAGGCCAGATCAATATCAATCAATCGTTCCGGCGAAAATCCTTCGAGCACGGCCACGGATAAAAGATCGATGCTGCGCTCAACCCCGGATCTACCGTAGACTTCACCACCGACGATACGGCGGCTGCTTCGATCGACAATTAACTTGACGCACATCTCTGATTGGTAATCCAAGGACAATTCCGCCGTACCAAAAACCGTCGTCACAAAGAGGTTGTCGTCACTAAGATGTTCGCGAGCCGCTTGTTCGGTGAGCCCGGTTCGCGCGAAAGACGTGTCGGCCACAGGCATCATAAAGCTTCCGCACACCGGTTTTACCGCATCCATCTTTGTGGATCCGTCGCATGCAGCATTAAAACCGGCCACTTGGGCAGTTCTTTGCATGATCGCAGGCTCGGGAACAAATCGGCGATCGCCAATCACCGCAAATGGCACGCTGACAGCGCTGCCACAGGCGAAGACATTGGGCAGCGTCGTGCGCATGTGATCGTCTACGCGAATAAGACCATCCACATCCACGGCGGCGCCGGCATTTTCTAGAAGCGCATTCATTGGCTTGATGCCAATACACAGAACTACCAGATTCGTATCGACGACATCCCCGTTGGACAACCGCAAGGACATGGAATTGTCATCGAGATGTTGCGCCTCGGTTATCGTCACACCGAGCTTGATCAAAAGCCCTTCATGCATCAACTTTTTTTGTATGGCGCGAGCAAACTGCAGGGAAAAACTCGGCATAATCCGCTTCTTAGTTTCGATCATCGTGACGTCGAGGCCCTGCTCTTTCAGGCCAAGTGCAGCATTGACGCCATAACATCCGCAACCTACGACAACCGCCCGTTTCGCGCCCGTTTTGATGGCTGATTTGATGGCAATGATATCGTCATGATTGCGGAAATTCACAACGGTGGGGCCTAGTAGACCATTAACCTCGAGCTTGTGGCTTTCGGCCGAAGGCGCAAAAATCAGGGCATCATATGGCAATTTCTCCCTGCTTTTGTGGCTTTCGGTCACCAGGTAGCGAGAATCCACGTCCAAGGAGACTGGGCGAGTGTCCCGCCTGATCTCCACGTCGAAACGCTGGCCAAACAATTCATCGAGTTCAAAAAGTCGGTCTTTCACGACGGCTTCATTGCTTATGAGGTGCTGACGTAAACTAAAGTGAGACCAAGACAAAAATGAGCCCTGCTCAACCATAATGATCCTGGCATGTTCATTGGCTAACCGCGCTGTGATAGCGGCACTTGGGCCACCATGGGTCCCACCTACGATCACAATGGTCTTTTTCACGCTCATATCTAACCCTTACGCTTTTTCCACCAAACCAGCGGCACCCATACCGCCACCGATACACATGGTACAGATGCCGTAACGCAGACCATGACGCCGCATGTGATGTAAAATGGTGACAACCAACCTCGCACCGGTACAGCCCAAGGGGTGGCCGAGGGCGATCGCACCTCCGAGGGGATTCACTTTTTTCGGATCGACCCCAAGCTCGTCGACACAATAGACGGCTTGTGCAGCAAAGGCCTCGTTTATCTCAAAGACGCCGATGTCATCGAGCTTGAGGCCAGTAACCGAGAGTAATTTCCTAACCGCCGGCACGGGCCCCGTTCCCATAACAGTTGGATCAACCCCCGCCGTGACAAAGGCTCGGAAATAACCCAAAATCGGCGCATTCCGTTGCTGCGCGGCCTTTTTATCCATCAAAACCGTGGCCGCCGCACCGTCACTCACCTGTGACGAATTGCCAGCGGTGACAGAACCATTGAGCTTAAAGGCCGGCTTAAGCGCCATGAGGGCTGAAAGACTCGTATCGCTACGAGGACCCTCATCCGTATCTACGGTCGCCTCATCAGCGATAAAGACGGGCACGATCTCTTCTTTGAACCAGCCCTTCTTCACCGCATCACATGCCTTTTGATGACTTGAGAGCGAAAACTCATCCTGCCGTTTTCGATCAATGGAGAACCGGGCTGCCACTTCTTCCGCCGTCAAACCCATGGGCATATAGGTTCCCGGGTGATGGTCCATCAAATAAGGATTGGCGCTGGGTTTATGACCACCCATCGGGACCATGGACATGGATTCCACGCCACCACCTATGCCCACAGCGATCTGACCCGTCACAATTGATTTAGCGATGTCAGCGATGGCATGAAGGCCGCTTGCACAAAAGCGATTGACCGTAGCCGCTGAAACCGTTTCAGGTAGGCCTGCCCGGAGGCTCATAATTCGCGCAACATTCATGCCCTGCTCGGCTTCGGGCATGGCGCAACCAAAAATCACATCGTCGATGTCCCTACTTTCCACTTTCGCGCGACTAAGTGCTTCACGGATGACACGCGCCCCAAGTTCATCAGGTCGCGTTGCTCGAAAAACCCCTTTGATGCCCTTACCAATTGGCGTGCGAACTGCTGAAACGACCGCAACATTTTCTATCATCATCTGAGTTTTCTCCCGTCTAGAGTGCCACACAAGTTAGTTTTTTCGTCATGGCGAGGAGGCAAAGCCTCCGTGGCCATCCAGTCATTGGCGATTAGGCTGTTACTGGATGGCCACGCCCCTTGCGGGGCTCGCCATGACGATGAAGCCGCCGAAACATTCGCATCGTGTTAATTCCTTAGTGGCTTATTGTGTTCAAGCATATGGGCGATTCTCGCCATGGTTTTTTTCTCGCCACACAACGACAAAAACGCCTCGCGCTCAAGATCGAGCAGATAATCTTCGGTGACTTCTTGATAGGAATTGGTATGGCCGCCCGTCATAACGTGGGCCACCTTTTTGGCAATGAAATAGTCGTATTCTGAAATAAATTGGCCACCGAGCATTGAGCGAAGGCCCACATCAAACGCGGCAAGACCGTTTATCCCGGGCAAACGGAACATGCGCTTTCTCGGGGCGACATAGCCCCTCTTGGCCATAGAGACCGCCACGGCTGCGGCATTGTGCAGCTGAAAACGTCGATTCATTGAGAAGGAGTCCGAGTCTGCTAAGTATAAGAACTCACCAGCTTCTTCTGCACTTGTAGCTACCTTCGCCATAGCGACGGTTTCCAAGGCGCGCATGAGAAAGGGCTCCGTCACAAATGTGGGCGTATTAGGCACTCCCTTCAGCGTGCGCGCTACCATGGCGATATTGCCACCACCGCCAGGAATCAGACCAACACCGAATTCCACCAAGCCGATATATGTCTCGGCGTGAGCATGTATTTTGTCACACCACATGGAAAGCTCACACCCGCCTCCCAGCGTGAGCTGGAAGGGAGCGGATACCGTCGGTATGGAGCAATAGCGCAATCGTTTCGACGTGTTTTGAAACAATCGAACGATATCATCAATTTCTTGCCACAGGCCCTGGCTCGCCGCCATATACAATAAGAGAAGGTTGGCACCCACACTAAAATTAGCGCCGTCGTTAGCGAGCACTAGTGCTTCAAACTTCCCTGCTTCACAGCGGTCGATACCATCATTGATTCCCTGCAAGATTTCTTGATCGATGGCGTTCATCTTGCTGTGAAACTCAACAATCAAGGCGCCGTTTCCTGCGTCCACCAAAGAATAGGCGTCTGCATCAGCCACCAGCTTGGTTTTGTCTTTTTTGAGACATTCGATCTTCCATTCGCGATTGTCGGTCTTGATGTCGGTTTTGCTTTTGCTGCTCGGACAATAATAATTGGCGGCGTATAAGGCATCTTCTTCGTAGAAATTTTCGCGCCCGACTCGAAGCATATCTTTGACCCAGCCGGGAACATTAAGGCCTTTTGACTCCATCAACGACGCGCTCTTTCTCACGCCAATGGCATCCCAGGTTTCAAACGGGCCTAATTCCCAGCCAAAGCCCCATTTTAACGCGTTGTCGATATCCACAATGTTGTCGGCGATCTCAAAGAGTCGATTGGCTGCATAAATCAAGACTTTGGCTGTGAGATCAAAAAATAGCTGACCGGCTCGATCATCGGCATAGGCCATATAGCCAAGCTTCTCTGTTAAACTTGCCATGTTACGAATGGCGCCTAGTGAATCAAACCTGACTTTGGCTTTTTCATGATAGGTCAACGATTTCGGATCGATGGCGAGAAACGCATCGCCTTCTTTTTTGTAGAAGCCTTGACCAGATTTCTGGCCCAACCAGCCGTTTTGCACCATCTTATGCAAAAAATCGGGAATCTGAAAAACCGAGCGACATTCGTCATCCTTGAGATGGTCAAAGCAATTTTTGGCCACGTGAATAAAGGTGTCGAGACCAACGACATCGGCAGTGCGAAAAATAGCACTCTTCGGCCGACCCAAAGCGGGGCCGAAAACGGCGTCCACTTCTTCGATGGAATAGCCACCCAGGAGCACTGAGCTCATTGCCTCCATCATGCCATACACGCCAATGCGATTAGCGATGAAATTGGTCGTGTCCTTTCCTATCACCACGCCTTTACCGAGGCGATCCTCGCCAAATCTCACCATGGCGTCGACATATTCCTTCTTCGTGTTCGCGGAAGGAACAATCTCTAAAAGATGCAAATAACGAACGGGGTTGAAAAAATGCATCACGAGAAACCGTTCGCAAAACTCACGGCTCATGCCGTGGAGCATTTCGGCAATCGACAGACCAGATGTGTTGGATGCTACAATGGTGCCACCTGTCAAGCACTTTTCCAGCCTACGAAACAGCGCTTGTTTAATATCAATTTTTTCGTAAACCGCCTCAATGATCAAATCACAATCTTTAAGTCGGGACAAATCATCTTCTATGTTGCCAATTTTAATTAGGTCAGCCGCAGATTTACTATACAACAAAGGCGGCTTACTATTCCGAATTTTTTTTACTGCTTCTTTGGTGATCTGGTTTTTATCGCCCTCCAAGGCTCGCATATCTAACAAGAGACAATCGAGGCCCGCATTTATCATATGCGCGGCAATTGCCTGTCCCATTACGCCCGCACCAATGACTGAAACTCTTGTGATTGCCTTTTGCCCGTGCCGTTTTACATCCAAGGCTTGCATGCTCACCTCGCTGCTAGATTGGTCAACGAAATCCGATCCTTAACCTCTCGCTAACATATGAAATTTCTATTGACCACTGGAGAAAACCTCATATTCGCGAAAAAGCCGTCCGACGGCGAGCATACGCCCTCTATTGACGTAAGCTTCTGTTATTGTTAGTCAGGAGGTCTATATTCCAACCAGTTAAGCAAGTCCCCGGTTTCTGTGGGAGGTTTCGATATGGCTCTTGATAGAAAGCATTTTGACGATATGGATGATTTTGGTGATTTTGATGAAAAAATCGAGACCAGCACTGAGGGCGAACTAGCAGAGCATGCGCCAAACCATCCCCTGTCCTGGCGCCGCATCATGATAGAAAAGGCGGCACTCAATGTAAAGAAGGCAGTAGAAAGCAGAACGGATTTACAAGTCAGCTATAAAAAGGGTGAATTGGTATTTGATGAAACGGCGCATAAATTTGGCCGTGTGGTGGAATCAAAGCCAGGGTTTCTCAATCTATCACTTTTAGCCGGTGGCAAATTAGTCCGTCGAGATATGAATCAATTGGATTTTGTGCGTGAGCACAGGCAAATGCTCACGCTTAAGGAAATGGCGGAAAGGCTAGTTGTTTCCGAGATAGAAGTAATTGCCTTACTCAATCAACTCGAGCTCGAAGCCGACGTTAAGCTTGAAGTCAAGCCAAGTGAAGCGTCCAGCAAAAAGGCCTTAGTAAAGCCAGCCAAAAAAACTTTACCAAAGAAGAAAATTGCCCTCGCGGCCAAAAAAACACCGATGCCAGCCGATGTGGTTAAACTACCGGCAAAAAAATCAGTCAAGATCGCCGCCAAGAAAAAAGATTTCTTGGCCAAGAAAAAAATCGCGGTCACTCAAGAAAAGAATATTAGCTTCACCAAGCTGCTACCGAAGGGTGCAACCACCGATCCCGTCATGGATCCGAACGGCTACATTCAACAGAATTTCCTTATGATGAACAACAAGGAATTAGCGCTCGCCACCGGTCTCTCAGAACACACCATTCGTCGCAAGCTGGGCGAATGGAATCTAAAACGCAAAGACTTCGTCAACAAAGCATAATTATAGCCTGTTTTAGCCGCATTCACGCGCAGGGCCGCAGTGTATTTAGATATACAGCGTATGTCATAAAGATCCGAACCATTAAGCTTGTTTCTTTGGCCAATATTTGGTTCGCTCTTCACGCTAATATGCCAGATATTATCGCTCATCGCTCACCAAATCTTGCCCAAAGCTCCTGCGCTTACTGGTTCGGATCTTTATGACAT
>DASPVU010000009.1:0-5737 GCA_035622215.1 Myxococcota bacterium
CTTCCTTCTTTGCTTCTTTATTTTTCTTGCCCTTCTGCTCCACCATGATTTCCACCATTGCCATCCCCTGCGTGTTCGGTCACCCTCTGACCCATCAATTAGAACTACCCAGGACACGCCGACTTCGTCAATCGATTAAAACCAATTTTTTACAATATACGTTTACAGGCTGATCCGCGCAGCTATTTTATATTATTTAAACCCAAACAGCGCCAATAAAAAGAATTTCCCTCTCCTGCATGGGTAGCGTGGGGGCAAGGGATTAAGGGAGGGGGGGACTCAGGCCAGAAATTTCAGGATTTTTTTGCCCGCCCTAGTTGTTTTACAAGAAGTATTTTTGAACTTAGGAGGTTTATCGTGAAACGCTATGGTTTTTTGGCGCTGCTCTTAGGCTTTTCGCTACGGTTAGTTGCTGCTGATTTGGCGGGCGCCGAGGATGTGTATATCGACATCAACTGCGATCTTAATGAGAGAATAGAGTCGTCGCTATCTAATAACACTCTGCGTAAATTGACGTTTGAGGCCGTCGCACGCGATCTTAAAGAGCCGGTTACTATGATGCTAGGAGAGCTCATAAAAAACACGTCTACCCTGCGGGAACTGTATTTGATTTTCCCCCCGAATTTTTCATTGGGTAATCATGTTGAGATACCGGAACAAGCCAAGGTAATTTTTACCAGCCTAGAGAAAAACCACACGGTAGAAACGCTCGCCATTGCACACAATGTCGGTTGGATTGGCGCAGATGGCACCAATGCTTTGGTTTCTCTTTTGACCAGCAATCAGACGCTCAAAGCAATTGACGTAAGCCTGGGCAAGACGCCGACCAGCCAGGACTATGCTCGATTAGCTGATGCCATAAAAAGCAACAAAGTGCTCACCCATATCGGACTAACATTCGAAAACATTACCCAGAGGGATGCGGAGTCCTTCGTCAAATTTCTCTCACAAAACCAGACACTCACCCGAATCACTCTGAATTATTGCGGTGGGGATGCGCAAATACCCAAAATCCTCCAAAAAGGCCAAAGAAACCCCGCATAGCATGACATGGTCCGCCTTTGGCGGATCAGCGGACCAGCGCGTCACCGCTCAACAACCAAGTCACCCTTCCATAATTTCTGCAAGAATATTTGCCACGGCCAGATATGGATATTGTCCTGGGTGGTACGCTCATCAGCATCTAAGCTCACGACGCCGTAGTTTTTGACAAGCCCTTCCTCCTTGAGAGCGCGTAGGCTTTTTAGGTGTTTGTCAACTACTAAGTCTGTCCCTTTGACTTCTAAAGCCAGTTGGTCTCCAAGAATAAAGTCAACTTCAAATTGGGTTGTAGAGCGCCAATAGCTCAAGGGCGCATCGAGACGTCGGTATGAAAGCCAGGCTCTTAATTCCATGGCGATAAAATGTTCAAAAGCAGTGCCAAATAACTCAGATTTTAAAGCGATATTTCCTCGGTAAGCCAAGGTGTTTACTACACCAATATCAAAGAGATAATATTTGGGCCTGGCAATAGCCTTTCGAATCCGAGTTTTTTGAAAAGCCGGAACCAAAAATCCCAACAATGTGTCGTCGAGAATGCCTAAATATCCTTGAATTGTTTTGGCAGGTATACCTACATCACTAGCAATATTGGTGAGGTTGAGC
Source organism: Myxococcota bacterium (assembly GCA_035622215.1). Lineage (GTDB taxonomy): Bacteria > Myxococcota > UBA727 > UBA727 > JABDBI01. The sequence continues at coordinate 1,645 of DASPVU010000009.1, forward strand.
TCTTGCCCATTACCAAGCGCCATAACTTCCAAAAATCTGCTGAAAGCTTGAAGATTTCTCGTAAGCGCTTCGGCTTGTATCTCTTCCTTCAAATAGGTCCCCACATAGGCACGCAAAAATTCTTGGGCCATGGGCTTGCCAGAAAATTCAGGCAAACCGGTGGTGTTGAGGTAGTTAAGCAAATCAAATTGCTCTAGTTCAGCGGAAACCAAGGGGAAGAGTTCAGCCGTAAGGGCCCGACCTGCAAGCGAATTGATACCACCACGTTTGAGCTTGCGGGCGCTGCTTCCGGTTAATAGAAATCGTTGAGCACGCTCGACAATGAGCAAATGCACTTCATCCAACAGCGAGGGCATTTTTTGGATTTCATCAATCACGACCAAGGTAGAAGCCTTAGTTTCTTGGCTAATCAGCTTTGGATAGCGCACCAATCGCTGGAAGGTTTCTGGATCCAATAAGTTATAAACCTTGGCTTCTTTCAATGTTTCTTTAATCAATGTGCTCTTACCCGTGCCCCTCGGGCCAAAAAGAAAAAAGCTCCGCATTTTCAACAGATTACCCAAATCCAACACCCTTCTATACATATAATCCGCCATGCTCAGGATCAAAAAAATGAAGATCAGAATCAAATATGCGATTTTTAGTCATAATTGGCAATTCATATGCGAATTAAATTAGTTTTTTGGCGGCGCCACCACTTTAAATCAGGCCCTTAATACGCCAGAAGCGTGGACAGGGCGTTTTTGATGTCGGTTATTTGCGGCAAGATGGCGTTCTCTAGCGCTTTGGCGAAGGCGATGGGAAGGTCTTTGGCGCCTAGGCGCATGACGGGTGCGTCTAGGTGTGTGAAGCATCGCTCCATGATGACAGCCGAGATTTCGCCGCCTATGCCGTTAAAGAGATGGTCTTCGTGCACGATTAAGACTTTTCCTGTGCGCTTGGTGGTTGCAACAATACCATCGTAGTCGAGTGGTTTTATCGACCTTAGATCGAACACTTCGGTATCGACATTGTTCTCTGCCAACTCATCGGCTACTTTTAGGGCCATATGCACGGTGTTGCCGTAGGTGATGATCGTAGCGTCACTTCCATTTCGGCGCACTCTGCCCTTGCCAAACGGAATCGCAAATTCGTCGTCATATCGAGGCCCCTGGGCTTCTGCACGATTGTAGAGATATTTCGGCTCCAAAAAGAAGGTCGGGCCATAGGACCGGATAGCCGTTCTCAAAAGGCCGGCGGCATCATCGGCAAAGGCGGGATAGAGCACGCGAAGACCCGGCAGATGACTCATGATGGCTTCAACATTTTGCGAATGATAAAGGCCGCCGGTAATGTAGCCACCGGAAGCTAGGCGCAAGACCACATTGGGGCAAAACTGGCCCTTGGAGCGCCAATAATCATGGCCCATCTCCACGATCTGCTCCATGGCAGGCCACACGTAATCAGCAAACTGTGCCGCCTCAATCACGACGCGAATATCTTTGCGATAACGCGACATGCCGTTGGCCGTGCCCACAATAAAATCTTCGGCGATAGGCGCATTAAAAACCCGCTTGTTGCCAAATTTTTCGAGCAGGCCCTTAGTGACATTAAAAACGCCGCCCTTCTTCTTCGATGCCACATCCTGCCCCCACAAAAACGTGTTCTTGTTCTTGTCGAACTCCTCCATCAAGGTGCGTGTTATGGCCTCGCGCAGCTTTTCCGGCGGCCCCGATTCCTTGGCAAAGTAATCGCTTTCATCGCGTTTTGGAACGAATTCTTCACCGTAGAGAAACTGGGCAACCGTGGCGGGTGAAGGCGCCTCTTCTTTCTCCGCTCGCTCGCACGCTTTTTCGATTTCTTCCGCAATCTCCTGCTCAAGAGCGTCGATCTCCGATGAGGCAATTTTGTGTTTGATCATTAGCTTCTTGAGTTTTTCTAAGGGGTCTTGCGAGGCTACTTTTTTGAGCTCTTCTGGATCGCGATAAAGATCGTGGGCATCGGAATTAGAATGTGCTCCGATCCGCACGCAGGCTGCATGCACCAGCGCCGGACAACCCTGCCCTTTTACAAACTCCACCGCTTGCTTCATCGCCATATCGCTATCGGTAAAATCCGTGCCGTCGCAGGTGAAAATGCCCAAATTTTTAAAGCCAGAAAAATTATCGGAAACAATCCTGTTAGCAGTTTGATCAGTAGACGGCACCGAGATGCCGTAGCCGTTGTTTTGTATGACGATGATAACCGGCAATTTCTCTCGTGACGCGCCGTTGATCGCTTCGTAGCAATAGCCCTCCGACATGGCCGACTCGCCTAAGGAAGCGAAAGCAAGGGCGTCATCGCCATAGTATTTGATGGCGCGGGCCACACCAACTGCATGGAGAGTGTGATTGCCCGTGCAGGATGAGACGTTTTGAATATTGATTTCCGGCTTAGCAAAATGGTTGGACATGTGGCGTCCACCTGATGCCACATCATCGGCCCTGGATAGACCATTCAATACCAATTCGTATGGCGTGATGCCGGCAGAAACTGCCGTGGCCGTGTCGCGATAATAAGGAAACAAAAAATCCTTCGATGGCCGAAACGAAAGGCCTAAAGCCACCTGGATTCCTTCGTGACCAGCGCATCGCGCGTGATACGACCACCCCATCCCTCTTCTGATATAAATCGCCGCCTTCTCGTCGATTTTCCGGCTGATAAACCCGAGTCGATACCATGTAAGCAATTTTTCGCGCAGGGTTTTTGCCGCCTGATGCGGGGCCTTTTTTGGTGCTTTGACCATAGCAATTTCCTGATACAAGATTTCGCCTCAATACAAATGTATTGTCGGAAACATTACATGTCAGTTATTTGATGCGAAATAGCCGGAGGGGGATTTTTTCTGCGCGCTCCATGCTGTGAACATCCCTTTCCAAGGTAAAAACACCCGATTCCACCATGGGTAGAAGACCAAACATCCCAAGCTCATTCAAAGCCCGATCCCACAACGGTCCTTCAGAATCAGAAATACTTGTACCTGATGCCGCTCGCCGACAAATTGCGATCAGCCAAAGCTCTTTTCCTCGCAAGCCACCGAGATCGGCAAGCTCTTCTAAACTAGGCCTTTCTGTTATCTCAGCAAAGAGGTTTTGTAGGCCCTGGTTTTTCACCCTCTCCGAGAGCCACACCGTTATCACCTGTTCACCAGTATTTCTTATGCTTTTTACCAGCTCATCAAAAAGGCTACTAATAGATAATAAAAAAAGCACGACTTGCACCCTTGCCGCATTAAAAGCAAAGGCATCGTCAAGATCAAGATAGACAAACAATTCGCTTGCTAATTGGCTCAGAGCGAGTCTTAGATCCATTTCCACGCCGGGCACACGACTGAGCATGACTGTAGGATCCTGCCGAATTAGGCTGTCTTCGAGCACCCAATTCCACAGATTCATCACGCCGCGCAGATTTTCCTCGATTCCGTGTTCCGATATCACTAGCGGCTCGCTGACATCCATCACCAAGTCTTGCGGAGACGCAATGATGAACGAGAGTTCCTTGCAGGCGTCGCGCATGAGCCTTTCGTCTTTGACCAAGACGCGAACTATGCTCAGACAAATGCGGACAAAACTATCAATTTGGCCAATACTCGGGTCTTCTCGATAGCGATCTTTCCATTGATCCAGGTCTAGGAAGAGCTGATTAAATTCGTCTTGTGCAAGATTTTTCATGCCTTAGGTTCCTCGCTCCATGCCGGGTATTTCGCGTGGCACCGTATCTAAAACAGGTAAGGGCTTAATGACCGTTTCGTCTGTCTCATTGGCCATAGATTTAATCTGCGCAATTTTTCGTGCTGTTACGAGCACGCGTGAGTCTAATGACGAGAGGGTCTGGTTATATGCTTCGGTCGCCGATTTTAGACTCTTGCCTAACTTCTCAAAATGCGAGGAAACCTTCTCCACCCGCTCAATTAACTGCTGCGACAATCGTCGAACATCTTCGATATTGCTCGCTATCGCTTCTTGGCGAAAGCCAAAAGCGATGGCTTTTAACAAGGCCACGAGCGTAATTGGTGTTGCGATAATAATCTCATTTTGTGCGGCGTAATCGAGGAGTGTCGGATCCGCAACCAAGG
>DASPVU010000010.1:0-9984 GCA_035622215.1 Myxococcota bacterium
AATTTAGATTCGGACGCTCTTTCACCAGCATAATTTAATGGCCGCGAGCACCGTCACTTATGTCTCGTAGTATGAGTTTATTAATGTCATTTGGATCGAATTTACGTACGTATGGTATCCAACAGGACCTTAAGGCTTTAAAGACCGATGACGAGACTTGTAGGCTAAGCCTGTCTTTGGCCTTCCGTTTTAATTGACGGTATCGATGGGTCTTTACTGACAAATAGGCGGAACGTGGGAGAGTTACTAGACCGATGCCGCTCACTACTGCACCATCTCTAAGGAGTGTTTCCCGTGTTCGAGCGATAATGTATACTATAGCGATTTGTGATAGATCGTTTAGAAAAAGCGCTTCGGACAAAATTTCCTTTAACGCGGCATATTTTATCTGTCCTTTGTTTAACAGAGGAGTCCTTCGTGCATCTTCCTCGCTTGTCCCTTCATCTAATATCAACATCGAAATACCTGGCTGAGAAGCCAGAAATCCAGTCAATAATAATATCCGAAACAACATGGTATATTTTTGCATATTAACACCCCAATTGTCACCATCGGGGCTTGACCGGCTTTGTCGCGTAAATCCCCGAATCGTCATGGCGAGCCCTGAAAAGGGCGTGGCCCTTATCTTCGTCATGGCGAGCCCCCGAAAGGGGCGTGGCCATCCAGAAGAGGCCGATACGCCAACCACTGGATGGCCGCCCGCCGCGTTACATTCGCGGTCGCCAGATGAAACGCATCCGCGCAACAATGCCTGCTAGCCATGACGATGGAAGTGATCCATGCAGCAAAGCCGATCAAGTCCTAGGATGACAGGTAAATGACTGATTAAGGTTTTCGGCAGCAATGCATAGCGTGTTGCACGATGATTTTAGGCCGAGACAACGAGATTGGCCCAACGCTTCTTGCCGGCACGCACGGCATGCTCGCCGGGAGTGAGTAGATAATGCACATCTTCAACGCGCAGACCATCGACGCTTACGCCACCCTGACGTAATAATCGTTTCGCTTCGCCATTGGAAGCCACAAGCTCTGCTTCCACCAATGCATTGATCAGCAAATATCCATCTTGTTGCGACGATGTGAATCTAAAAGTCGGCGCATCTTTGGGCACATCCGCGCGGTTGCCTGATCCAAAAAGGGCGCCAAATTTTTCTCTGGCGGCCTCAGCCATTTTTTTACCGTGAAAGCGCTCCACAATTTCCATGGCTAGAGCGACTTTTGCGTCTTTGGGATGGCCCAATTTAAGCGCATTGATTTCCTCGATGGATTTAAAGGATACGAGCTCAAAATAGCGCCACATCAACGCGTCGCAAATGCTCATAATCTTGCCAAATTGCGAATCGGCATCTTCTTCCACGCCAATGTAATTATTGAGCGATTTGGACATCTTGTTGCCGATAATCGCGCCGTCTTCTTCCCGTGCGTCAATACCTTCCAAGATCGGCACGGTCATAAGGCATTGAGGCTCAAGCCCAAAATGGCGCATTAAATCTCGACCAACCAAGAGGTTAAATAGCTGATCGCTACCGCCCAGTTCTACGTCGGCATTAAGCACCACCGAATCGTATCCCGTCACCAAGGGATACAACAGTTCATGCATGGAAATGGGCTTGCCTTCGCTCAAACGTTGCTTAAAATCCTCTCGCTCAATCATGCGTGCCACGGAATATTTACTAGCGAGCTTAATAACATCGTCGAAGGCCAAGGGAGACAACCATTTAGAATTAAATTCAATACGCGTTTTTTTCTCGTCAAGAATTTTGAAAACTTGGCGCTTATAGGTGCTGGCATTGGCAATAACTTCATCATCACTCAGCGGTGGACGGGTAGTGTTGCGTCCTGATGGGTCGCCAATACGCGCGGTAAAATCGCCGATAAGAAAAATAACTTCGTGTCCTAGCTCCTGGAACTGGCGCATTTTCGTCAAAAGCACCGTATGTCCCAAATGCAGATCGGGAGCGGTCGGGTCAAACCCTGCCTTAATACGTAGCGGCGTTTTAGTGTCTTTGCTTTTTTGAAGCTTGTTTAGCAGTTCAACTTCCACTTCTAGGTGGCTTATTCCGCGTTTGATAACGCTCAGCTGCTCTCTAGGATCTAAAAATTCTCGCATAGCTAATTTCTCGAAATCCGGATCATGCCCAAAGCTGGAGTACAAAGGTAATCCATCGCTACATCGTGCTCTTCAAGAGGAATCTCTGCCACAATTTGTTCGTCCATGGCTAGGCCAACCAGTAGAGGACAAGGAAATCCTAGTGACTTTAGCTCTGCCAATGTCCGATCATAATAGCCTTTGCCTCGTCCCAGTCTATGGCCCAATTGGTTGAATGCGAGCCCAGGCACGAAGATTACGCGTAAGTTATCGTTGGACGGGCCCACGCATTCTCGTAAGGTAAAGGAAAGCCGATTTTCTTGGTTGATATAGGGAATATGGCATGAAGCTCTCAGCTCGACCAGCACGCTATCCAATGGAATGGTGTCAATTTCGTCAGGGAGAGCGTCAAAGAGGGCGATGGAAACAGGGGTGTCAAAACGCTTAGTGAGCCATGACTTGACGTGGGTGGCCACAAGTTCGCCGGCGGCTCTTTTTTGGTCCACCGGCATGGCCTGCAACAGAGCCCTCATGTGACATCTAAGTTTTTGTTTGGAATTTTCAACGGTTTTTATCATTTAATCTCGATCGACTTCGTACTACTATCCTGGCCTTCGCTTTTGGGCGGTAAATCAAATTCATTCTTGAGTCGCAGATCGGTTAACACATTTTCTACATCAGAAAGTGCGACGGATGCTTTCTTGCGAATGATATCTTTTAGCTCAAAAAGTTCGTCTTCACGTTGCTTTAATAAGTCAGCCAACTTCAAAGCTATTAAGAGTACACTTTGATGGGTTGAAATACTTCTCGAACTCTTTCGCACATCTTCAATTTGTTCAGCCACAAAATTGGCTAGCTTTTGCAAGTATGATTCGCTGCGATTGGATTTCAGCGCCAAGCGTTGGCCCAAAAGAACGACTTCAACTTTTTTCTTCTCTTCTTCTTTAAATATGCTCTTTTCCATATATAACCCTGGTGTGTGGCTCGCTCTTAATTTTGATAACGCGAAAATTGGCAAATGACAACGTATTTGCCAGTCTTTCTGCCATGCAATGAAATGGCGAAAAGTCAAGACAAATCATCATTTGAGTGACGAAAAGTCAAAATAATGGTTCACCGTGAGCAATAGTTGCGCAATGACGCCCGCGCCACGTTGAACACTGATGAAATGTTAACAAAACATAGCGCGGACCCATAATACAGATTATGTTAACTTTTTTAAGAAGTTAAGGCCTATGGTGTGACTAGCCTGTCTAGTAGTCCGAAAAACAATTCCATCCGTAGAAATTTCTTAGGTGCTAATGCCAAGCCGGTTGACGATCAAGCTCAACGTGGTATTTACTGCCTATTAATCTGCATAAATTAGTTGAGATATTATTGTGTTTCAAAACAAACACTTCTTATGGTTTTTAACGATGCTATCATCCGTGGCGCAGGCTATGGATAATACTGCGAATAATGTTATTCCAGTGTTATTAAATCAGGCCTGCGTAGATCAAAGTGATGTCAAAATCTATGATAATCAAAATGATCTTTATCATGCCTATAATATCGACGAATTTTTCTCGGACAAAGACCCGTTATTGGATGAAATTGCAATTTGCCAGTTACAAGAGTTTTTGGAGAAAGAAGGAACGTATAAAGACAGGGAATCGTCGTGCGTTGACGTCCATTCGATAAGATACGTAGGAGCTGGGCCGCTTAGCAGAGCCGAAGTTAATGATTATAAAAGAATCACTAAAAAATGGGCTCATGCTTTATATAAAGAACGCGGCGTTTTGGTTCGGGAACACTTGGTCTCACATGATGATGGCCGATTCAGTGTGTCTCGGGAATTAAGTGATATCGCCAGAACTAACGGATTTAATGGTTCCAAATTTTTAACAAAGCAAGATGCGCCTTTATTATATGGCCTTATCGGACAGTTCGACAATTTATTTGAAACTACCTTTGCATCTGTGTCCATTAATAATCGTGGCAAGTTCGCTGTCACTGATATGGGACTATCGATTGACATTGATTTAGCAAAGCATATGACGAATGAAGAGATTAAATGTATTGTCTTGCATGAATACAGGCATTTTCACTCAGAGCACCTTGAAAAACTCGGCTGCTTAAGTTCGAAACTTTTCTACAGCCAATTAGATCGCGGGAAGGCGAAGAAATTATGGGCGTCATTTTCCCGAATACTAGAAAGGGATGCCGATACGAGTGCCCTAGACATATCTAATAATCCGAAGGTGATGATTTCTGCACTCCTTAAATCCGCCCGGTTTTCTGCCAATAATAAAATCGGATTAAAGAAGGATAATCCTCACCCCACCTACCATGAACGGATCAGCTATGCGCTGGCGCGCCTAATGGATTCATAAAAATGTTCTCAACGTCAATACCAAAATCTAATCCCTTATTGATATTTTATCGGGATGATACTTGCGATTTCGCTATCATACAATTACGCTATCCTTTAATTTAAAGGATATTGATAGGAGATTTTTTTGAAGCCTTATTACCTTATTATGTTTCTACCGATTTTAGCTAACTCCACCGATTCTTCCTCTCGAGAGAAACTCGCAAAGCAAGCTGCAAGAATCTCAGAAAACACTTTTGTGGTATTGGAATCTCGTCACCACGGAATGTTTAGTATTTTAGATGACGTTATGTCGCTGTTGTATGCCTATGAAAAGAAGCAGATCGCCGGTCTCGAGGTAGACTTCGGGTCGGGCGGATTATATTACGACAGCAAGCATGGGCCGAACTGGTTTTCCTATTATTTTGAACCAGTTACATTAGGACGATCATCTGGCGACCTTGTTCGGACTTTATACCTCCCGTACAGTTACGATGAAGAGATCAAAAAACTTGGTCTGAATACGATTGATCATATCGAATTCAGCAATGTCGACAAGCATAAAGTTAACAGGCTGATTAAGAAATATATCAAAATTAAACCGTTTATAGAGAATGAGGTATCTTCCTTTGTGACCAAATGTTTTAAGCATCATTATATGATAGGAGTTCACTTCCGCGGCACCGACAAAATTAGTGAAGCTATGAGAACGCCTTACGAAACGGTGAAACACGCCATTGATCAGCTGGTGAAGAAAAATAATCTTTCAGATTACGGCATTTTTGTAGCTACTGATGAAGAAGACTTTATAAATTATATGAGGGAAAACTATAAGGATATTTGCTATCAAGATGCCATACGATCCACGACGGGGAGGCCAATACATTTTGATAATGAAGATCCATTTAAGGCAGGTGAAGACGCCTTAGTTGACGCAATATTGCTATCGAAGACCAATTTCCTTATAAGGACCAGCTCGAATTTGAGCCGCTGGTCAACATATTTTAATCCTGATCTCCCAGTACTTGAACTAAGCAAAAGAAAATAATTATAGTTTTCTTGAATAATTCGAGACTTTCTCCGACAAATTCGCAAAGACCGTGTGAGTCAATGCTGGGAGAAAGCATGAAGAGTGTAATTCGCGGATGGGTGTTTTCGATATCACTAATTGGTTTGATCAGTTTGGGAAGCGTGAGCGCTATTGCGGCGCCCGTACAGCCTGCCAGTCAATGCGCGTTTCGCTATGATGAACGTTCTTGCATTTTAACCTTTGGATGTTGGTGGGATGACTTCGCTCAAATCTGTTCTTACGATCCGTGCACGCGCCATCATCATCACCATTCTTGCCTACGAGATCCCTATTGTACGTGGGACTATGAAGCCCACATCTGCGAGCGAGACAATTAAACTGTAATGGACATTGGCACGCATTTTGTGCGCCCTAGAATGCGATCAATCTCTCGAAGAAATCATTGTGAAGAGATTGATCGCATTCTTATTACTCTTTAATGAGCTAAGTTCCCCATTGACTTAATGCTATGTATTAATTATGACCATTAACAAACCCAATTAATGAAGTATATAAAATGAATAGAATTCTCTTGTTGACCGGAATGATAACCTTGTTAAGCATCGAAGCAGCTGCAGGACCCGAATGCGATAAGGCTGCGGCTTATTTAAGCGAAGAAGGTCGCAATATCGACGCCTTTATCAAATGGAATTTTTCTGATTCCGATTGGTCCGCTATTGTGCGCGAACATATCCATCAGATAACCAATAATCCGATTAGATATGCGGATGATCTAAGATCCCACGAGCAAGATCCCGAACCGGCGGGACAGGACTTCACGCAAAAGATCCAATCAGCTACGGCTTATGCGCAGAGCTATGTTTCATCGTTATTTTCCTCTTTGAATGAAGCGATTAAAGAAAATAGCGAGCAGGAATGTTCTGCCAAGTCAAACGAATTGGAACGGGTTATGACAAATTCGAAGTACTTTCTGGGTATTCTCGGGAGATCCACGTGGGCGGACAACGAGATAACTAAGCGGTAATAGCTATTGGCGCCGGTTCTCTGCGCTGTATGATGCGGTCAATTTCTAAAAGAGGCTACTATGAAGAGATTGGTCGCATTCTTAATTTTCTTTTTGCCGCAGAGCTTGTCGCTACGCGCAGAATCGGCCGGTGATGAGCCGATGAGGTGGGCGGTCGGCTTCAACGTCACCGAAACCGCTGGGTTTGTTATCGGCAAATACGTGGTCGACTGGCCCGTTACCTTTATCCCCATCCATTTAGACGGAAGCTACTCTTTCAATGAACACTGGGGACTTGGTTTTGGCCTGGTTTACCGCTACGAAAATTATCATGATAAAAATCCACTGAATAAGAGCGCGATCCGTGCTCTGTGGACCAACTATCACGAGTTCTTTTTGTTGGCGGGACCGAAGTATTCCTTCTTTGGGGAGCATAACCGTGGGCTGTACGGAGCCTTGAAGGCTGGTCCAGGCTTCGCTTTCAGCCCAGGCGGTTATGCCCTCTCCGTCGTTGCTCAACCTGAGCTCGGGTACAGTTTCTTGTTTGGCGAAGACCTTGCGTTTCAGCTCGATTTAGCTGCAGGTCTATTGCTTAATTTGCCCGTGATGGAAGATCCGCGCTTAGGATTTTCTCTTTTTCCCATCGGTTGGCTGGTCCACCGCACTGTTCCCATCTTGAGGCTCGGTATTGGGCTAGCATTTTGAGCAGAATATCTGAACTAAGTGCATGGTTATTTCTACGGCAGATCTCGGTCTAGCGAGCAGCCTATGCGGGACGTTCTCATTGCGATATTCCTGGTGAGTAGTTCTCCCATGTTGGCCATGGATAAGTTCCCTTTTGGCGATTATGAAAATGACGTCGTCGACGAAATGGAGCTGGCACATGCCGGCATGAGGCGAAGAAGTTCTCTGTGCGAGGAAACCATGATCACGAAAAAGCGTTGCCCATGGGCGGATAGTTCTAAGCCGTATTACGTTGATTATCATGATCATGAATGGGGCGTGCCGGTTCATGATGATCGCAAGCTATTTGAGATGCTCATTTTAGAAGGCGCACAAGCAGGACTTAGTTGGGAGACCATATTAAAACGCCGCGACGGCTATAAAAAGGCATTTAAAAACTTCGACGCCGAGAAGATCGTCAAAATGACCGATCCAGACTTGGAAGGCTTAATGCTCGATGAATCCATCATTAGAAACCGCCTCAAAATTTTTTCCGTCAGAAAAAATGCCCAAGCTTTTTTGGCCATCCGAAAAGAATTTGGTTCCTTTGACGAATACCTATGGCGTTTTGTCGGGAAAAAAACCTTGGTGAATCGGCCAAAAACTACCGACGAAATTCCCGATCGCACCAAGGAATCCGACGCGCTGGCCAAAGATCTGAAAAAACGCGGCATGAGCTTTGTCGGATCCACCATCATTTACGCCTTTATGCAAGCCGTCGGGATGGTGGACGACCACGTCAGAGATTGTTTCAAGGCGAAAAAACCTTAAGGCAAGCACTCGTCGAGATAATCTAATAACGAAGATGGTTCAAATACGCCGAGATGAGCCGCTTGTTGATGTAAATAGGAAGAAATCAAGCAGTGGCCGAAGGTTGAAGGATGAACGCCATCCCAAAATAGGGCTCGGTCAGGCGCTTCACATACTGCTTTTTGATCATCGATGCCAATTGAGCTGAAGCAGGCTTTATTAATCCTTACACTTTGATTTTCATAGCAGGCTTCGTAGATTAAGTCCTGAGCTAGGCCGTAGTCGAAATACGACTGTCCATCTTCAAAGTTGATAGAGTTGCTTGCTTGGGAAAAACCAAGAAAAACATCAAAAAAGACGAGCTTGCTGTTGGGATGCGCTTCCATAAACGCGTCAAGTTTTTTCTTAAGAATCGTATTGTGACGGCTGGTTATGTCAGTCATTTTGGTTGATAGCAGAAACAGCTTTTGATTTCGCGTTTCGTTTCTATCTTTGTGGTAGCTAGAATTTTCTAGCATTTTAGGGATCTTGCCCATATCGGGAATGTTGCCGACGAGAAAATTACGTGCTCCCAAGTCGTGAAGCCGCTTGAGATGTTTGATTATATTGTCGGTAACTCTCTCTATCACCGCATTTGAACCGACGCGTTTGTCTAATGGGCGGTCGAGAAAGGTGTCAGCATCTCTATTGTTTTCCACAGTATAGATGTAATCGTTGGCACCTATCCATAGAGCGAATAGCGTGGAGCCGGGATCAAGTAAGAAATCCGCGGTAAGTGACTTTTTAATATAACGTTTAATCTCCAGCGCGGCGGAGCCCGACGCGATTTCCTTAACGCGCTTTTTTGCGCGTTCAAAAAATGGGCGCTTTTGGTCTTCCGGGTCGATGAAGATGTCAGTCACTGAGCCGCCCACTGCCCAATTTTGAATAGCAATGCCGGTCATTCTTCCCAAATGATCTGGCCAGACCCCTCCATTAGTGAAACGGCCGGCAAAGTATGGAACCCCCGGAAAAAAACGTAGCCATTTCTTCAGGTTGCCCTGATCGGAAAGGCTATCGCCAAACACCACCAGCTTATCAATTGTCTTAATGAACTTGAGAGGCTCGCCAAAGACTATCGGTGTATGCTCAACCGACAAAAACGAAGATTTTGTCCCCATATGAACGATTTCCTTGTTCTTGTATGTAACCGGGAAGGTGTGCATTAGTGCGCGTTGGCAAAAAACCTGCGCTAATAAAAATGAGCTCTCGTATGTGGCTACCAACCTTGAGCCAAAGATACCTGAGACCTTTCCTACCATGCCGGATGCCTTGAGAAAGCCATCACGTACTCTGCCCTCAACATAGACTTCTTCTTCCGAGTGCCCCTTAGCCCATAGCGATAAGAGGCCAGGGCTCAACGCGTGCAGGCCGTCATAAGGCTTCGTTGTATCGTAGTAAAAACATGCTAGCCGTTGCTTATCTAGCGATGATGCGTTGGCGCCTACAGCGCTAATAATTAATAAGCCACCAATTTGCACAAAAATACTCAGCGGCGAGCGAAACATAGCAGTATACATGCCATCCCCCCAAGGTCTCCTTCACCTGTAAAAGTACTAGGTTCCTTGAAGGATATTTGGCGAACTGATTATCTCGCCGCGTCTTAGAGTTTCCAGAAGAGCGCTTTCTGTAATGCTGGTGCCAAGGAGCTAAACAGTCCGGGATATCTTGCCGCGTTAATTACGAACGAAGGTAGCGATTGCCATGGTAGCCGGGCTTCCTGTTGATTTAAGGTCTGTTTAGTTAGCGTCTCATCGACTAATCCGCTCCTGATCAGCGATGACATGCGCTCCTGATCAAGACCTTGAGAGAAAATCCTAAACCCTTCGGCGAATTTGAGTCGCCGAGAAAAAATTCTATGAAATTGATTTTGATATTTTTTAACGACGCGCATTTGTCCTAGATCGCGACCGCTACTCGCTGCTTCTGTTATCACGCCGGCTAATATTTTGGCAGCGATGAGTCCTAGCCCTATCCCACTGCCATGAGCGGCATAAACC
>DASPVU010000011.1:0-5245 GCA_035622215.1 Myxococcota bacterium
AGGTAAAGCATGATTAGTGAAATTGTGGCTGACTTGAAAAATAGCATTGATCGATCGCTGGATGCGCTCAAAAAGCACCTGGGTGCCATCAGAACGGGCCGAGCCCATGTAAGTCTTTTGGAGTCGGTTAGAATCGACTACTACGGGACACCGACGCCCTTATCTTCCGTGTCAACCCTCACCGCATCAGATGCCAGAACCTTGATGGTGAAGCCATGGGAAAAAGGCCTGCAAAAGACCATTGAAAAAGCCATCTTGGAAGCGAACCTCGGTCTTACTGCCGTGACGGACGGCGATGTGGTGCGGGTACCAGTGCCCCAGCTAACCGAAGAAAGACGCAAAGAGTTTTGCAAACAGGCAAGGGTCAAGGCCGAGGAAGCGAAGTTAGCGGTGCGAAATGCTCGAAGAGATGCCAACGACCTGCTCAAGGCTGCAACTAAAGACGGCGAAATCTCCGAAGACGAAGAAAAACGCGGACTCAAAATGGTCCAGGATGCAACCGACGCTTCCGTAAGCACGATTGATGACTTACTCAGCAAAAAAGAAGAAGAAATCATGACCGTCTGATCCGTTTATCTCATCAACGTGCGTGCGTGCCCCTATCATCATGGGGCATTTTTTTTGCCATCGAATTGATGGTGGTTGAATGGTTTAAAAATAATTCAAATAGTTATTCATAGTAATACAAAAAAACTCCTGAAAAAAATTAAAAAAGTGATCACTTAGTGAAGTCATATGTGGTTGTTTGTATGTAGTCGGAAGCAAATCGGCTTGATTGGTTTGTATTTGATCGCTTAATTACTGTTAAGAGTCTTAAGTATATACTGATCGGCCTATCATTAAGGAGTGGAATTAGATGAATAATATGACTAAGCACGCGCTACGCTTTTCAGCGTTGCTTTTGGTGGGCGCATCTTTATATCTAACAGGTTGTGGACCCGAAAACCTAGACGATGCAGCCTATTTTGCTGAACTCAGCGACAATAGTGCGGTAGTAGATAGCGCAGCCCAAAATGCCGTTATGCCAAGACCAACCATGGGCAAACCAGCCATGGCTAATGGTAATGGCAGAGGGATGGCGGGACGACATGACGCAGACCGAAATGGCCATCAAATGAGAGGCCAGCACATGCGCGGAGCAGACATGCGCGGTGGCATGTATGGTGGAATGTACGGACGTGGTGGTGCAGCTGTTGAAGGAGTTCAAGGAGTACCAGGCTACGCTGCTGGTATAGCAATGCCAGCCGTGGGCCAAGTTGCTCAATTGCCCGATACGTTTGTTGAGTTGCCCGCCGTTCTCGATCCGCAAGTTCCTGTTGTTACCAACACCGGAGAGCTTCGCAATTACAATCGACGTATTCTTCACGAACAAAAGGTTTTTGTTGATCAACCGATGGTTAATCAGCACTTGATCACAAACAACTTGAATACCGAAAGGATCTATCACACCACCGTGATTAACCGTCCTTCCTTTAGAGAAGATGTTGCTGTCGCTCAAACCTTTTCCGTGACCCCAGACGTAGTAACGCCCACTACGGTTGTTACCGAACCCACGGCAGTGCTTCCTGGTGTCGCTGCTGTAGCTCCGGTTGTGGCTCCTGCTGTAGGAGTTGGTTTGCCATATAACCCGCTCTACAATCTCGGATATGGCTTCGGAATGCCTCTGGGATGCAATCCATATTATAGTGGTGGCTTCGCTCGCTTTTGCTATTAACCGATAGCCCAAAAAAAGCTAATCGCTTCGTCAACGGCTAAAGCCAAAGATGAAGCGATTTTTTTAAGCTCTCCTTCCTCGTCATGGCGAGGAGCAATAGGCGACGTGGCCATCCAGTATCGGCGTCCTGGATGGCCACGCCCCTTTCAGGGGCTCGCCATGACGATGTGGAGAGTTATGCGGAGTGGTTGTTGCCATGTTTGGCATCGATCACGAAATTATTGCCGTCGAATTTTATTACGAGATGTTGGCTGGGCGAAAATCGCTTCTCGATAAGACCCTTTGCGATATTATCTACCACCTCTCGTTGGAGCAGCCTTTCCAAGGGACGTGCTCCGTAGGCCTTATCGTAGCCGCGTTTGGCCAATTCCAGCTTGGCGTTTTTTTCGATCTCTAAGGAGATATTTCTTTGCTTCATCCGCTTATTAAGGCGGCTTATCATTATATCAATAATGGCTAAGAGGTCTTCTTCCTTAAGCCCGCCAAACATGACCAGCTCATCAATGCGGTTCAGAAACTCTGGCCTAAAGTGAAGCTTTACCAACTTCATCACATCTTCCTGAGCTTTTTCGGTTACGCCATCTTGCAGGAATTCGCTTCCCAAATTCGATGTCATCAGAATGATGGTGTTACGAAAATCTACCGTTCGCCCTTGTCCATCGGTTAGTCGCCCATCGTCAAGTACCTGCAAAAGCAGATTAAAGACTTCGGGATGGGCCTTCTCTATTTCGTCAAGCAAAACGATGGCATAGGGGCGCCTACGAATCGGCTCCGTCAATTGGCCGCCCTCTTCATAACCCACATAACCGGGGGGCGCGCCAACTAGACGCGAGACTGAGTGTCTTTCCATATATTCCGACATGTCGAGCCGAATCATGGCTTTTTGATCATCGAATAGGAACTCAGCAAGCGCTTTGGCAAGCTCCGTTTTACCGACGCCGGTAGGGCCTAGGAATAAGAAAGAGCCGATGGGTTTTCTTTCATCGCTAAGCCCGGCCCGGTTACGTCTTATGGCCTGGCAAACGGCACGGATGGCCGTCTCTTGCGAAACAATACGTTTTTTAAGTTCCTCTTCCATGTTGAGTAACCGATCAGACTCGCTTTGCAACATTTTTTGTACGGGAATTCCGGTCCATCGGCTCACCACTTGGGCGATTTCATCTTCGCCCACTTCTTCTTTTAGGAGGCTCGACTCCTTTTGCAAATTGGCGAGTTCCTGCAACTTACCGTCTATTTCCTTCTGCAAATTATAGAGATCGCCATACTGAATTCTTGAAGCCTTCTCATAGTCGCCGGCGCGCTGGGCTAGCTCCATTTCATGCCGCAATTTTTCTGTTTTGGCCTTGGCTGTGCGGATGGCCTCCAAAATGGCTTTTTCGCTCTTATATTTGGTATCAATCGCTCGAGCTTTTTCTTTAGCATCAAGGAGCTGTTTTTCTGTCTCTTTGAGGCGCTTCTGGCTCTTTTCGTCCTTTTCTTTGGCTAGGGCTTGCTTGGCCATCTCCAAGCGGGTGATTTGGCGATTAAGCTCATCAAGATCGGTTGGGACGGACTCGATCTGCATTTTCAGTGCGCTTGCCGCCTCATCGATCAAATCAATTGCTTTATCTGGTAGTTGGCGGTGGGTGATGTAACGATTGCTCAGATTAACGGCCGCAATGATGGCGGCATCGCTGATACGAATACCGTGATGCACTTCGTAGCGCTCTTTGAGGCCACGCAAAATGGCGATGGCATCTTCTTCGCTCGGCTGATTGATTTGTACCGGTTGGAATCGTCGCTCAAGCGCCGCGTCTTTTTCGATATATTTGCGGTATTCATCGAGCGTGGTCGCTCCGATGCAACGTAGTTCCCCGCGCGCCAGTGCAGGTTTTAGCATATTACTTGCATCCATGGCGCCTTCCGCCGCACCTGCACCCACTAATGTGTGAAGCTCGTCGATAAATAGAATCACGCGGCCATGCTCTGCTTCAATGGCTTTTAACACTGCGCGAAGGCGTTCTTCGAATTCGCCGCGAAATTTTGCCCCAGCCAATAATGACGAAAGATCGAGCGCGAGCAAGCGCTTGTCCCGCATGCTATCAGGCACGTCATTTTTTGCGATGCGCAAGGCGATACCTTCCGCGATGGCGGTTTTACCAACACCGGGCTCTCCGATTAGTACAGGGTTATTTTTAGTCCGTCGGCTTAAGACCTGGATGGTGCGCCGGATTTCCTCATCGCGGCCAATTACCGGGTCAAGCTTTCCTTCCCTGGCTTCTTTGGTGATATCTCTGGTATATTTTTCTAGCGCACCAATTTTCCCTTCGGGATTTTGATCTTGCACAGTTTGTCCCTTTCTCATGTCTTTTAGAATCGTAAGAATTTGGTCCCGCGATAACCCAGATGCGCTGAGCAGTGGCGCGAGCACCGGTGTATCTAGGAGAGCCAAAAAGAAAACATCAGTGGCTATATAAGAATCTTTGAAGTTTTCTGAAAGCTTGCTCGCCTTGGTGAATACTTCTTGGAGACTCGGAGAGAAATATACCTGACCCGATGAGCCGGAAACCAAGGGAAGCTTTTCTAGAGCCTCATCAATAAGTTGCGATAGCTTAGTCCCCTTATCACCCGCTTTGCGGATAATTTCTTTGACCAAACCGTCCGGTTGTTCGATTAGCGCCTTGGCCAATATGGCTGGAGTAATTTCTTGGTAGCCGTTTTTTTCGCAATAGTCCTTAGCTTGGTTTAAGCCCTGGATCATCATTTCGGTAAACTTTTCACTATTCATGGTCCGAATCCTCGGTGAACCGTGTCGCCCCGCGGCTTGACCGCGGGGTCCAGTGTTCTGCCGCTCCCTGTGGACCCCGCGGTCAAGCCGTGGGGCGACACCGTTGAGCGGGACGGTCCCTCAATGCTAACGATAGGCAGACCAAGCGTAAGGACAAGCATAAATTTAAAGGCTTGTGCGTCGACATCCAAGAGAATGTTCTATAAGCAGCGGAAAACGCAGGAAAAAAAGAGGAAAGCTATGGTTAGTTTTGAACTTTCTAACGAGCAGCGACAGCTCAAAGCAATGGCCCATGACTTCGCGATCAACGAGATAAAACCGGTGGCAAGCCGTCATGATGAGACTGGGGAATGGCCCGAAAGCGTGCTCAAGAAGGCCTTCGAGCTCGGCTTAGTCAATTGCCACGTTCCCGAAGAATTTGGCGGTCTAGCGCTCTCTACTTTTGATGCTTGCTTGGTAGATGAAGAGCTCGGCTATGGATGCACGGGCATTGCCACAGCCGTAACGGCCAATTCTTTGGCCCAAATGCCCGTGATCATTGCGGGCTCGGATGAACAGAAAAAACAGTGGCTTGCTCCTTTTGTATCGAAACATGCCATTTGCTCCTATGCGGTGACTGAGCCACAGGCTGGTTCAGATGTGGCCAATATTGGAACCGAGGCAAAAAGCCGTGGCGATAGCTACGTGATCAATGGGCAGAAGGCGTGGATCACGGGCGCCGGACATGCCGAATGGTTTTTTGTGCTGGCAACCACCGACAAAGA
>DASPVU010000012.1:0-10932 GCA_035622215.1 Myxococcota bacterium
ATGCGATGAGGCATGCCTCGGAAAATGTGCTCGCCACTATGCTCTAAAATGCGCGCTTTACCGTGAACCACCTGGGGCGCGCGCGTTACGCGTCCGCCATTGGTGCTGATCATGGCCTGCATGCCCAGACAAACCCCAAAAATCGGCATCTTACCGGTGATCCGCTTGATCAGCTCATTCATAGAACCAGCATCATCGGGATGGCCAGGACCCGGTGATAAAACCAAAAGCCGTGGGGGGGCGAGTTCTAAAAGCCTTCGCTCCGCCTCATCGGCATTCATGGTATTGCGCCACACATGAAGACGATGATGGGGCGCACTAAACTCATCCAACAAGTTAAAGGTAAACGAATCGAAATTATCAAGAATAACAATGTTCATAACCCACCCGCCATGGCGATCGCTCGAAGTACGGCCTCAGCCTTATTGATGGTCTCCTGGGTTTCAAACTGCGGCGTTGAATCATAAACCACGCCACAACCTGCGCGCACATAGGCGGTATCGCCTTTTACCAAGGCGGATCGAATGATGATGGATGTGTCCATATTGCCAAGCTGATCGAGATAGCCCACCGCACCCCCGTAAAACCCGCGCTTGCTTGCTTCAAGCTCGCGCAGGAGCTCGGCTGAACGGACCTTGGGTGCGCCCATCAGAGTGCCCATATTCATGGAGGCTTGGTAAGCAGAAAGAGCGTCAAACTCCTTTAACAGCGTACCCTCCACTTCGGACACCAAGTGCATGACATGAGAGAAGCGATCGACGGATAACAAGCGCTTGATACGCCGTGAATTGGGGCGAGCGACACTGGCAATATCATTGCGCGCCAAGTCCACCAGCATCATATGCTCAGCTAATTCCTTTTCATCTAGACACAAAGACGCCTGCTCGCGGGAATCAAGCTCGTCGTCAATACTACCGTCCTCCGCAAAACCACGGCGTCTCGTACCGGCAATGGGTCGTATGGACACCCGACGTCCTCCCTTCTTCGTCTCCACTTTGATGAAGGTTTCTGGGGAGGCGCCAAACAAGGTCCAGTCGTCGGTCTTCATATAAAACATATAAGGACTAGGGTTTAGCTGGCGCAAAGCCTGGTAGCATTGAATCGGATCGCGGATGGGCATAGAAAATGTGCGAGAAGGCACAATCTGATAAACATCGCCAGCTAATATGTGCGACTTACATCTCTCAACCAGGTGCTTAAAATCATCATCGGAGATATCGACCCGATAGGCCAAGGGCTCTTGCATGCTCCGAAGTTCGAATCTCGCAACAGTTGCCGATTTAACAAGATCGAAGGCCTGCGCCAACCGCCCTGCTTGATCTTGATCATCGCCCCGAAGACCGTGGGCAATTACTGAAGTTTCTTGTTGTTTGTGGTCGATAATAATTAGGGTAAGGGGCAAATAAAAAAGATAGTCGGGTACCTCTGCTCGGTCACATTTTGCCGTGGGTAGCTTCTCGAAATGATCGAGGAAATCATAGGAGAACGCACCAGCCAACAGGAAGTCTTTCTGTTGCTCCCCATCTTTCAGTACAGCCGATGATAAAGTGCGCCTCATAACATCAAGCGCCGAAGGGATGCGCATTTTTTCCAACAGATCGAGCTGATGATAGAGCGGCTCAATCCGCAAGGTTAAGGTGTCACGGCTATGCGCTACGATCTGATCCTGAAAAGCTTCGGACAATATCTTTAGTATGGGCTGCGCTTCGTCGAGCAAGGCCGTCACCGCCACCTGATGATTACGGGACTCAAACTTTAAAGCTATGTCAAAAAACAACATGCTTTTTTCACCAAGCTTAGTAACCACATCGGCGGATTCAAAGAGCAAGCATTTCTGGTGGGCAAGCGATGGCAAAGCGCTCACTGGGTCGAAAACGCCCCCATGGGTAACTTTCCGGCTGTTCACCACATACTGGGACGCTTTATGGCTCATAACATGGTCCTGTTCGCCGCCAGAACAAACTTATTAAGATCCTGCATCATGGTGGCAAACTGTTCGGGATATAAGGACTGCATGCCATCGGACAAAGCGCTCTTTGGATCAGGATGAACTTCAATGATGAGGCCATCAGCACCGCAAGCGGCAGCAGCAAAGGCCATGGGAGCCACCAGATCTCTTAGGCCCGTGCCATGGGATGGATCAACAATGACCGGTAGATGCGATTTAGTTTTTAGGTAGGGCACGGCGTTAAGATCGAGCGTGTTTCTGGTGCAGGTTTCAAAGGTGCGAATGCCCCTTTCGCAAAGAATGACATTGGGGTTGCCTTCAGCAACGATATATTCAGCAGCCAACAATAGATCCTCCACTTTCGCCGCAAACCCGCGCTTCAAAATCACGGGCTTTCGTCTTTGGCCAAGCTCCGTAAGCAGGCGAAAGTTCTGCATGTTACGCGCACCCACCTGAAAGGCGTCGGAATACTGCTCCACCGCGTCAATATCATTAACTTCCACCACTTCAGTAACGGAGGGCAGGCCATGTTCTTTGGCGGCCGCCGCCAAAATTTTTAAGCCCTCAAGCCCTAAGCCTTGAAAGCTATAAGGGCTGGTACGAGGCTTAAAAGCGCCACCACGTAAAATTCGCGCGCCCGCCTTTTTCACCACATTGGCCGACCGGTTCATCTGCAAGGTGTTTTCCACCGCACAGGGGCCGGCGATCGTGACAAATTCCTTTCCACCAATTGCCACATCGCCAATTTTAACGATGGTATTGCCGTTGTTAAATTCTCTGCTCACTAATTTGTAAGGAGACAGTACCGGCTTAACCTGGTCCACCTGGGGGAAGTTCTCAAACTGTTTTTCGTTCAACAGCCTTTCGTCACCAATGGCGCCAATAACAATCCTTTCAACCCCCGGCAAAAACAGCGGTTTTAGGCCCGTCTTTTCAATTTCATCTAAAATATTATCTGCATCTTCCTTGCTGGCATTTTGCTTCAAAATGATGATCATGCTCGATCCCCTTCTCTTATACCAAAAAAAACCCACCGATTTGGTGGGCTTATTTTATGTTGCGCTCGCTTTTACTGCTTTTCAAATTCTAGGTGAAATTCGGCCCACCTTTAACAAAAAGGCTATGCCACCACCAACGGCTAATGTGTGCAAGATTTGATAAGGCTTGGCTTCTCATAAGGCTTCACCATAAAGCGAGGACGCAGTTTGTCAATGCATTTCGTCCGTTTCAGACCAAACCGAGTCGAAAATGGTTAGAGGCTCGAACGATGGATGGTACCAAGGAAACTCACGATCTATGCCGATCGCGCCATCAGATACATCTGCTGGCGTATCTGTCATGTCTTCTGGATTCACGGATGAAGTCATCGTCGCTTGAATCTCTTCGGCTTTTAGAGGCAACGAATTATCTGGCTCTTCTTTTAACTCTATCGGCAGTGCAACTTGGCTTTCTTCGGACTCTTCGCCACTGCTTATAGCGTGATAAACATTATTGTTGTTTCTTAGCCAGTACCTCTTTTCAACCATCTTTATCCAAAAGACTTTATAGATTTTCTTGAGATCGAGCTCAATAAATTCATCCTCCTCTTCCTCGGAAATATTGATAACCTCTAATTCGCTCTTTATGTCCTCGCTCACATCAGCTTTGACACTAGCCAAAGGTTGATCACAAGGCTGATGTTTTCTTTTGCGAGAACGAACCCCGCGAACGCAGTCCTCCTCCTTCCCAGCGTTCTTACAAGGCTGACAAGGGTCATCATCATCACAGCCCTTATGATTTTTTCGACAGGGATCGCAAGCAAGACGAATTTGCTTTCTTTTTTCTTTTTTTATTACGATCTCGTCGCCATCCATCGAAAATCCAAATGGTGATACAAAGACAACAAACAGGAGAACAAAAGATATTTTTGGAGGCGACATTAACCATCCCAAAAACTTCGGCAATTCATTTCTGAACATTTTGCTCTAATCCTTGGTTACCTATTGCTCAACTCTCGCTGGATCTACCAACTCATCCGAACCATCATCATAGTTGCTGCCAGGCGAGGGTGCGTCAATGGTTATACAATGTGGGTGAGGATCCGTGAGCGGCTTCTCACAGACAAAGCAAAGCGCTGTCCTAGGGCCAGGCAGTAAAGCTTTTTCGCATACCGTCTTCGCCACCGTCGGTAAACACGACGACTGCATTAAATCAGGTTTTGGCTTTTTGCCCCGCCTTTTGCCAGGTGACATCGTGCAACACGCGCGCGCCTCATTACACCTGCTGCATGGGACAATCCCATCACATCCTTGATGTCTTACGCGGCATCGATCACACGCCCGCGTCACCCTTTTCTTGAGAGACTTCACTTCATTTGGCGCGCGATCCATCGCCCATGTTGGGGTGGCAGCCAAAAAATGCATGCAAAAAACTAAGGTAAAGCCAATATAAAATTGAGACATTGATCACTCCGAAAATACTAATGCGGATTATGTCTTAGCCGTACGCGATTTTATTATATCTGTCATTATCGCCGCTCCACTAGAGTCGTTTCAATAGACAAAGGTAGGCCGGGCCAGCGTGGTGTCGATGCGGCAAAACCGCGATGCCAAACTTGGTCTTTTCGCCCAAAAGTGCGGGCATGGGCACCAACTGGCACATAGAGATCTTACGCTCCACTATGCGCTTGATCACCATGTCGTTTTCATTAAGGTTTATCGAGCAGGTGGCGTATAGAACATGGCCACCGGGCTTAAGCGCAAGCAGGGCCGAAGCGAGCAGGGCATATTGCCGCATGGGCAAGCTCTTCTTTAGGCCGCTAAATTTGGCCAAAAGCGCTGGATCTTTAACCACATGGCCCTCACTCGAGCAGGGTGCATCGAGCAGTATCGCATCGTAGGTTGATGGCTCTTTAAGCCCAAAGCGCAGGGCATCTTCTGTCCTCACGTTAACTTGCCGCCTAAGATATTCCCCAGGAAGAAACTCGCGTAAAACCCGCCTGAGACGCTCTGAACGCGCTCGCGAAATATCGCTTGCCACAAACGATAGTCCCGTGATCATGCGACTGATCATGACCAGAAGCTTACCGCCAGGAGCTGCACACATATCCAGCACTCTCATGTTGGGCTCTAAGGGCAGCAGCATGGGTGCTAATACCGATGACGCATCCATAAAATAATGGCTTAGCAAGCCGTCAATCAAACGTGGCTTTTCCTCCTGGGGCAGATGATAGAAGGTGAGACCGAGAATCTTATGAGGCTCTGCTTCGCCAATGATCGACAGCAAGCGCTCACGCTTAAGAAAAGGGTTGATGAGCGCGATTTTCTTAAAAGGCCTTTCTAGGGCCTTAAAAAGCGCTTCGGTTTCTTGGCCATATTGCCGCCGATAGCACTCCGCCATTCCTGCCAAATTGTTCATGACGACGTTTTTCTTGCACCCAGGACTGCATTAGTGAAAACCATGGCCATAATGAGATGAAACCCAGCGCCCATGAGCACAAACCATTGGAGGCGGGCGAAAAAGAAAATAAAAACTCCATCCATCAGCAGACTCACAGCAAACAGAATAAATGTCCAAACAACGGGCTCCCGCTTAACTGCGATGGGAAGATTGCTCAAAAATATTATCGCTAGGGCAGTGAAGGCCCAAGGATTTAGGAAAAAGCTAGCAAGAAGGCTCTCAAACGCTCCGTGCAAAAACAGCAACAATATCGAAGCTGCTGCAATGGCAAGCAATAAAACGCTTGCCGCGGAAAAGTCCTTCGCGTGTTTTTTGTCGTCGTGATGGCCCCGACCCGTGCTGTCGCAGGTCTTCTCAATGGCGCAATTATGAAGTTCAAGCGCAAGAACCAAAAATACCAAAAGAAATAAAACGATTTCTTGCCAAAACGCCAGAGCCAGCAGGTCAATGCCCAACAAAACCATCATGCCCAAGAGCCATTGCAACCTAAAATTGCGCTCCGCCGCAATGGCATACATGATGCCCCTGAGCGCAAATCGTAAACCAAGTTCCAGGTCAAACATCGCCTACCCTTTCACTCCTAGCTCCGCATGATAACTCGATCTTACCAAAGGGCCGCTTTCCACGTGAGAAAATCCTAACTCTATCGCGAGAAGCTTAAACTGCCCGAATTGGTCGGGCGTTACGTAACGATGCACCGGATGATGCCAAGAGCTTGGCCGCAAATATTGGCCAAGCGTTAAATGATCACAGGCATGCGCTCTTAAATCCCGCAGAGCTTCCACCACTTCGTCATCTTCTTCACCAAGACCAAGCATGATGCCGCTTTTACTTCTCATGGCAGGGTTCCGCCTTTTTGCGTTTTGTAGCAGGGCTAAAGAACGCTCATAGCGCGCACCCGATCGGATTTTGGGCGACAGCCTGCGAACCGTCTCTAGATTGTGGTTGAAGATATGGGGGTTTTCGTCGGTTACAATTTGAAGATGATCCACGTTGCCCAAAAAATCGGGCACCAGCACTTCCGTGGTCATGTGCGGCGCATGACGCTTCAAGGCCTGAAGACAACGGGCAAATTGTCTCGATCCGCCATCGACTAAATCGTCCCGTGCCACCGAGGTAATAACCACATGCTTAAGGCCCATGCGTATTGCACTCTGGGCCAGACGTTCTGGTTCATCAAGATCCACCGGTCCGGGTCGCCGGTTCGACTGCACGTTGCAAAAGCGACAACTTCTGGTGCAGAGGTTTCCCAAGATCATGAAGGTTGCCGTGCCAAGTTCCCAACATTCACCCATATTGGGACAGGCCGCAGAAGAACACACTGTATGGAGTCGCTCTTGGCCAAGCATCTGCTTAAGCTTCATGGCGCGCTCGCCGGTAGGCGCTCTGACGCGCAACCAAGCTGGCCGAAGAGGCTGATTTTCAGTGCTACAAATAGCCATTTTAGGGGGCCGAGGTCCAGTTTTCGAGCGTCTGCTTGAGATCGGCCATAAAGATATCGGCAGTCGCGCCATCAACTAAACGATGATCAAACGACAAGCTAAGCCAGCCCATTCTTCTGATGGCGATAACATCAGTTCCATCCACCTCGAGTACGGTTGCTTGCTTCTTGATCCGGCCCACTCCTAAAATCGCCACCTGGGGTTGGTTGATGATGGGGGTGCCGATAATGGCGCCGTAGTTGCCCGGGTTCGTGATGGTGAAGGTTCCACCGCTGAGTTCATCGGGTTTGATCTTCCTAGCCCGCACTCGAGAACTCATTTCGTTGATCGCGTGAGCCAAACCTCGCAGATTTTGCTTATCGGCATTTTTTATCACCGGCACCATCAAGCCGGGTTCAGGATTCTCAATAGCAACGGCAATGCCGAGATGGATGTCCTTCTTAAATATGATCGCTTCCTTGCCTAATGTGGCGTTGATGTAGGGATGCCGCTTTAAGACCTGGCAGACGGCAGCCGCCAAAAAGGTGGTGTAGGTTAGCGATACCTGTTCGTCTTTGAAAAACTGCTCTTTGTGAATCGCCCTGATTTTATCAATCGCCGTATAGTCTATCTCAAAGAAGGTTGTGACATGCGCACTAGTTCTTCTTGATGCCACCATGTTTTCTATAATGACGCGGCGCATCGTGGAAATGGGCTTTTCGACCTCGCGGCTCGATGACTGAATCTCTCTTTGCAAGGGACTTATGGCCAGAGACTTAGCTTGAGGCGCCTTCCGCCCTTCTAAATAGTCCAGCAGGTCTTTCTTGGAAACGCGGCCTCCCCTACCTGTGCCGGAGATATTCTTCATCTCTTGTTCGGATACCTTATGCTCAAACGCGATCTTTCTCACCAAGGGTGACAAAAAGCTGCTCATGTCTTCTTGGCCTTCCCTAGTTTCCTCGGGCTCTTCTTCCAGCAATCTTACCTGTTGTGGCAGAGCTTTTTCCACGATGGGGGTTTCTAGGCCTTTTTTCTTCTCATCTTTCGCTTTTGGCTCAGCGAGTTTTCCACCCATCGGAGCGACCGCTTCGCCCTGAGCGCCAACCCTAGCCAATACCGTGCCCACCGCCACCGTTTCTCCGGGACCCACAAGAATTTCCAACAAGACGCCGGCCCCGGGGCTTGGGATTTCTGCTTCCACCTTGTCCGTAGAAATCAACAGGATGTTTTCATCTTTTTTGACAACATCGCCAGGCTCTTTCAGCCACTTTACAATGGTTCCTTCAGCGATTGATTCACCAAGCTGCGGCATTACAATGTTTTCTGCCATGGGAGATGCTCCAAATCAGGCAACTTTAAATGGACAGTCCATTACAGCGCCATTTCAGGGTTAATGAAAAAGCTTCACACAGACATTCCGATATTGCGCTCACCATAGCCAAAAACTTGGGCATCTCAAGGCTTTCTTGATAAAAGAGTTCACTCAGCGTAATAACGCTCTGGTCCTTCAATCCACAGGGCACGAGATGCTCGGTATAGCGACGCCAATCAATATCAACATTGAAAGCAAACCCGTGCTTGCTGACACCGTCCTTTACTCCAACACCAATGGCCACGAGCTTTTTAAGTTCAATGCGCCTTTCTTCACGGCACTTAACCCAGATGCCGGTGAATCCGGGCAATAGAGTGGCATTGCGCACACCAAAACTTTGGACCGCTTGCAGAAGCGCAGACTCGAGCGTTCGAATGTAGAGACCCAGGTCCACACCCTTGCCACGACTAATGCGAATGAGCGGATATCCCACCAACTGCCCGGGACCGTGAAACGTGGCATCGCCTCCACGATCGGCTAGCGCCACGGCAATGCCATCGTCTTTAATGCGAGCTTCAGACGTGATGATACTTTTTAATAGATGCTGCCGGGTGAAGGTGATAACGGGCTCGTGCTCAAGCAACATAAGTTGCTCGCAAATTTTTCGCTGCGCCACTTGCTCGTGTAGGGCGTGCATGAGGGACAGAGTGGAAAGATAAGGCTGATCGCGACCAAAAAAGCATGCCTCAAGCATGCTCTTTTCAACAGAGCCTACCTGCATCTCAGCCATGAATCGGCTTATCCACTGCGCTTAAAGCCGCCTCATAGATTGACTCATAAAGGGTTGGATGAGCGTGAACCGTATCGGCAATCTGATCAATGGTTGCCTCAGTTTGCATGGCAAATGCAGGCTCGGCTAAAATTTCGGTGGCCTCGGGACCGATAATGTGCACACCCAAAATTTCCCCGTATTTTTTGTCGGTGATGAATTTCACAAACCCGCGGTTTTTTTGCAGAATGCTAGCCTTAGCATTGCGCGCAAAATCAAACTTGCCAATCTTGATATCATGGCCGCGCTCCTTGGCCTGCTCTTCGGTAAGCCCAGCCCAGGCCACCGGTGGCTCCGAATAAACGCAACAAGGTGTGTGATCGTAGTTCAGGGGCGAAGGCTTTAAACCAGCCAGATGTTCCACCGCAATAATTCCTTCTTTAGAAGCGACATGGGCCAACCAAGGTGTATTGATACAATCGCCAATCGCATAGATGTTCGGCTCATCAGTTCTTAAATGGCCGTCAACGCCAATATAGCCACGCTCACGTTTAATGTTGGTGGTTTCAAGACCGAGATTTTCCGTCAAAGGCGCACGACCAACCGATACCAATACGTAATCGCTGTCGACCTGCACCGATGAACCATCTGCTTCGCTAAAAATGACATGGGCTTGGTCTGATTTATTGCTCACCTTTTCGATTTTGGCGTCGACGTGGAAGGTGACACCCTGTTTTTCCAACTGCAGCCTGAGCTCTTTTGAGCAGTCGGCATCGGCCGTAGCAAGTATACGAGGCAGCGCTTCAATAACTTTAACCTTGCTTCCGAAGCGCGCAAAAATCGAAGCAAACTCGATACCGATAACGCCGCCGCCAACAATGGTGAGCGAGCCAGGAATTTTTTTCAAACCCAAAATCGTATCGGAATTCAAAATGCGCGAATTCGGCTCCGCCATGGGCAAATTTTTTGGCGTAGAACCGACAGCCAACACGATGAATTTCGACTTGATGCTTTTTGCTTCTTTTTCGCCCGAAATCTCAACAGTGTTTTTGTCTTTAAGGCGACCGACTCCGTGAAACACATCGATCTTTTTACTCTTCATGAGGTGAGACACGCCGCCGGCATTCGAAGAGACAACGCGCTCTTTATATTTTTGTACTTCTCCCCAATCGATCTCGACACCAGAAGCCTTGATACCTATGCGGGCTCCATGCTTAATCTCATCATAAGTATCGGCCGCATGCAGCAAAGCCTTGGTTGGTATGCAACCTCGATGCAAGCAGGTGCCACCAAGCGCCGGGTCTTTTTCAACGATCGCGGTCTTCAATCCCATGCTTGCCCCGCGCGCCGCCGCAACATAACCACCGGGTCCCGCCCCAATAACCACAAGATCATAGTGATTCGCCATAAAAAACCCCCAAAGATAATTACCCTACAGAATTCCCCTCTCCCGCCTGCGGGAGAGGGATCAAGGGAGAGGGCCCACCCTCATCCCAACCCTCTCCCGCCAGCGGGAGAAGGAGCTAAAAATGGAGAGGGAGAAATTAAGGGAGGGCTTTTTACTTCAACTTAACTTCTTTGAACTTAGCGCGCTGCCGAGCCTTGGGGTCGTACTTGACCAGCTCAAGTTTGTCCTTGGTTATTTTTTTATTCTTGACTGTCACGTAAAAATATCCTGTACCAAGCGGGGATTCTAACTTAATCAGTTCGCGGTTGCCTTTTTTCGCCATTTTTCGACCCTCAAATATAGTGCGACTATTGCTCGTAGATTTCGGTTGATCAAGAGATCGCCCGATCTTTTACTGTTGAATCATGTGCCAGGTAACAAGATAGATCTTGCTACTCGATTTCAGTGTGAAGCTCGGAAGCCGATCATCCAAGGCTAAAAGCAATAGCCCGTCTTTGCCGTAAATGACTTTCCTCACAACATACTTATCCGGTCCCAACTTAATTAAACAATATTTCTGATGCGCGCTCTTTTCCTCACCGGACTTGATGGCTCGGCCTACCACGATATCGCCAGCCAAAAATTTTGGCGCCATGG
>DASPVU010000013.1:0-8725 GCA_035622215.1 Myxococcota bacterium
AAAGTGAAATCAATGCCCTCCAACAAAAGAGCAAAGAAATTAGTGTGTTGCTCTCCGAGGCCTCCGCGTGTGCGGCGCAATCACATAAAGAGATCCAAGAATTGGAAGCAAAAAAAGCCAAGCTTGTCGACGATCTTACGCCTTTGCGCCTCGGTATTGTGCGCCTGGAGGAAGCGCTTAACCAGAAGAATCAGGAGCTGTTAAAAGCAAAAAGCGAGATCGAGAAGCTCACAGCAAAACATGACATGCTCGTAAAGGGTGTCAGCAGCTACGATGAAAAACTGGTCGACCTGACAAAACTTTGGTCCGAAACCTTGGAGGCGCACAAGGAGCTGGAGGATTTGCTCGCCAATATCAGATCGGAGCGGACGCGCATAGAAGGCAGCTACGATGCCTATCATCAGGAGTTGAAATCTATCGAAATTAAAAAGGCCGCAGCGGGAGAAAAACTATCAAGTCTTTCCCATAGTATCGACCAAGGGCAACGGAGTTTGGCCCATCTCGACTCGCAGACCCAAGCCTTTAGTGATCAAATCGCCGAGATCGAAGGCGAGGAATTGAAGCTTAAGGAAGGTGTTCGACAAACCGAAAATAAGATCAAGGCGCTTTTGAAAGAGATTGAAGAAACCGCTCGACTGCTGACTTCGTTACGCGGGGAATGTGAGGCGCTTTCTTTGGAAAAGCGCACGCAAGAAATGGGCTTGGCACAGATCCAAGCTGAAGGTCGAGCCTGGTCGGAAAAACTTCATCAGCACGAACTTGCCATCAACAATGCCTATAACGATCTAAAAAACCTATGCGAGCGCATTGCTGATCGGTATCGTGTAGAACTGGTCGACTACGTCATTGACTTTCATCAGCTACCTCTGAATGAAGCCCACGCCAAGAAAGAAGCTGAGGATTTGCAGCGCTCACTGGATAGAATGGGCGGAGTGAATGAAAATGCGGCGCGGGAATTTGATGAGTTGAGCGGCCGCGCTCAATTTCTCGGAGATCAGGTAAGCGACCTGCAGGATGCTCTCTGCCAGCTCGAAGGTGCCATCAAGAAGATCAATCAAACTACCCGCATGCGTTTTCTCGAAGCCTTTAACAGCATCAACCGGCAATTTTCCCAAGTATTTCCGCGTCTGTTTAACGGCGGCAAAGCGGAGCTGGTTTTAGGTGACCCAGAAGATTTGCTCAATTGCGGGGTCGATATTATCGCCAAACCGCCGGGCAAAAACATTGGCTCCATCGACTTGATGAGTGGCGGCGAAAAGGCTCTTACCGCCATCAGCTTGATCATGGCCATCTTCCTCATGAAGCCATCGCCGTTTTGCCTGCTGGACGAAGTGGACGCGCCCCTAGACGAAGCCAATGTTTCCCGCTTCAGTCAACTGATCAAAGAAATTTCCACCTTGTCCCAATTCATTGTAATAACCCACAACCGCAAAACCATGGAGTCCGCCGATCAACTCTACGGCGTCACCATGGAAGACGCCGGCATGAGCAAAATCGTCTCCGTCCAAGTCCAACAAGCCTTCGACTCCTTCAAACAAACCCCACCCACCCGCGAACCCACCCAAAAACCCACCCAACTCTTCTTCGAATAATCCGCTGATTTCATCGCACACGGGAACGAGGTTGGAAGCTATGGCGTATATGATATGCACCATAGAGGCTAGGAGACTTTCATTGAAATTAGCTTGCGGTTGAAACTTATATTCACTAAGTAATAACGTATAATCTGGTGATATTATGAACAAAATATTTTATTTATTATTATTGCTATTGTCTTTTAACCTTTATGCAGTTTTGGATATTACGGAAACGGAAGGTCTTTATCATGGCTTTCGGGATGAATTTAAGTATCTTTCACCCTCAAATGGACTATTGGCGCTTAAATCTGTTATTCCCGGCATTCGTTTGAATGGTAATTATGGGAAAGAGAACCTCCAGTTTTTGTGTCATAGGCAAATTACTAATCGTGATATCGATTGCCCAAGAGATAACACCACAGCGATAATTCAGCACCTGTTTCTTTCTCCAGCGGGCGGCAGGTTGGCAGTTTCGGGTGCGGAGTCGGATTTTTTCAAACATGTAACACAGGAGCACATTGGGAAATTGCTCAATGCATATCAAAAAGGCACCAAGCACGCTATTCTCAATACGCTGAATGCAATCGTAAAAGATTTTAATCCCACGATTAGGAATCTCATTTCGGACGCGTGGAAAAAGCCGCCAACCAATTTGAAAAACTATAGTGCGCTTACCGATTCCTATGCCAATCTAATGGTTGGCGCAAAAAGCGAAGCATCACGATATCCTGCTCATATTATTGAGCATGCAATGCTTGCCTTGGCAGTTGTCAAGGCACATGATGCAGGTGACCTAAAACCCTTATTGAGACAATTAACCGAGTTTCAAATTGAAGATCCTCCTATTCTGGGAAAATTCACTAAAAATGACTATGACAATTTAAGGCGAGATAAAGATATCATTTATTATTCAACTCCAGAGCAGATCATATTTTACACCTTGGCTTATGATAAGTATGATCGCGAATTTCCGCCAACCTTGGGTACGGAAGAAGCGAGTTTTGAAGAAGAAACATTTTCCGCCTGTGGAGAAATGTCTCTCCTGGATGCCTTTAACATGTTTTTGGCGGATCTGAAAAATCGAACATTTAATGTTGCGTATTTAAAAAGAGCATTTCCCAATGCCAAAGCAAGTCTTTTTACGTTTTTTACCGAATTTGAAAAAACCTATGAAGACGTGGAATCGAAAGAGATACCTGACCAATGGGCCAAAGTAGTGTCAGGCTTAAACGTCGGCCCAGGTCCGTTAGTTGTCTACGGAGAAAAAGGTGTTTGTAACATAAAGGGAATCGGTATTGACAATGCACTAGCTGTCCTCGAAAAATTGTTAAATGACAATGAAATCACGCGCCTGAGGGAAGAGAAAAAAGATGCTTCCGAGCGACGTGAGGCGATTTTAGATCATATTTTTGATAAATTTTCACGCCCTGATATTGAGTTTGATTGGAAAAACGAAAACGGCACTAAAAATATACCCAATCAATTCATTGATTTAAAAATTTATGTTAATGGAAAAGCAAAATTTACCTGGTCTTTTGGGGAAGACCATTTTGACTTTGCACCAATTACAGGCAAGGGCATTTCAGATGATTGGCGCAAAGATGACGCAAGATTGTTTGATCACATTGTCAAGCTTGACAATGGACTAAACCACACATTACTGCCATTTTATTTGCCGCAGGACAAGACCGCTTGGGTTCTCGTGCGGTCCTTGGTAGATAAGACCATGGCGCCGGAAATTCTATATGGCTCAAACCTCTCGGGAGCAGAAAATAAACTGTTGGCCTTGAACAGGGCGGCCGCCTTAGGAAGCTCGTCGGTTAAAGATGTGGCCCCGCGATGGATTATGTCCATGCCATATGACGAGCATTTGAATAAGCAGGCAGCCCAAACTCTAACGATAATTGGCAATAACGTTTCCGGATGGTCGGATGTAATTTCCTATGACAAAAATCCTGAGTTTTGTTGGCGGGTATTGAATATCGGCGTTAGAGCTTTAGATCCAAATTTAGTTGCTGAGGTACTTAAACACTTGCCCGAAAGTGTAGTTTTGAGAACGGACGCCCGTAATAATTCGCTTTGGTCTCTCGCCCTTGAAAGTCGATTTGTTCCGAATGCCGAGGAGAAAATTGCGCAAATCGTAACTCTCCTTCTAAATAAGAATCCAGCTCTTGCCCTAGTCAGAGATAGCGATCATTATTCGATATTGCATCATGCGGCCATGCAATTAAATTGGCAATTAGTTGCACTGCTTTTAACTCGTGCTCCGTCCCTAGCATATGATAAGAAGCTCGCTTACAATATCGTGGGCGCGACGCCCTTATCGCTAGCAGCACGCGAGTTTACTCATAAAGAAGGAATAACCAAATACCAGCCGGATCCCGAAACACGAAGGAAGATTACTGCCATAGTTAAAGTGCTGGCCCTATATATGCCGAGCGAAATGCTCAAACGGGAACTAAAGTTCGCCCCTCCCGAAGCCAAACAGATCATCCAAGAAGAATTGGCTAAACCCAACCGGATCGCCGATCAATATCCGACCCATTGATATAAGCCCTGGACCTCAAACGATGGAGAGGTCATTGAGACCGCGACCATACTCACAACGGATGCGAACAAGTTAATCGCACCTCTGCGCAATCGCATGCCGGTCATAGTGCAAAAGGCATCTTACGAGCCATGGCTTGATCGCTCTAATCTAGATGCAAAGCGTATCTTGACGCTTCTGTCGGTATATCCCAGTAAACTGCTTGAGGTTTTTCCTGTATCCACCGTCGTTAATTCCCTAGAAACGACATCCCAGAATGTATACAGCCATTGGCGTAACATTGGCCCTTGAAATCAATAGGACAATGAAAGGCATCGCGAGAGTTTAAATTATTACGTTTTAATACTAGTCCGTGGCAAGCCGAATCCTATTTTTTTATTTTCGACACGTTAGGTCGCTTAGTTGGACATTCCTTTCCACGCTATCGCTACTACCTATTGATGATATAGATTCGCCTGCAGTATTTACCATTTCGCCAGTGAAAGAGTTTCCCTTCGCTACATTCTCTTGCGGAAGCAATTTTTTGCCATCCCATTCGATGTATATAGTAAATTTTGGCGGAACAATGACCTTGCAGAGAGTCGCTTTTTTGCTCTTGTCCAGGATCGTGATCGTTGTATACTTATCCGTGTTGATATCATATTTCGGACGCGCCATATTTTCAATGTGGCGAAGTCTTACAAGCTCAAAGCCCTCTTTCGGTATCACTGCTGGTGCCGCTTCTGACCTAAATGTACTAAGTGTGCTGCTATTAAACACTTGAACGAAAATATCTTCGTTAGATCTGTTTTTTATGTGAAAGTTAGTTGGGTGAAGGCTTGCTTCCGCTCCGACAGATCCGCTCATTAATGCGCCTATTCCGACACCCAAAACTATACGAATTTTCATATTATTCTCATGGTTAACATAGATATCTACGGGTCGCGACAATCAATTATTATCTATTAATTTCGTTCACAATCGGCAAGAAAATATCTGCAAACGTCGTAAGAAATGCGGTCTCTGTGGAATATTTTCGCCAGTTTTTCTGTTTTTGGACCGTCCGCGGGAGCCTTAAAGAACAAGAGGACTTCTGCTAATTAAGCGAGAGTGTAGCAAAGGTGGCTTCCCTAAATGCGATCTTACGGTAACGTTCATTCTGCCAATTGACTCAACGTTGAACACAAAATCATTATGAAGATAGCTTTTAAATTTATCATTTTAACGCTGGCAATATGCGCGATTAATTCTCCAGTACTATATGCAGAAGATTGCCTGAGCTTGGCCTTGGCGAAAGGTGACCAAGAATTAGCGAATTTTTATTATTTTATTGCGGCGGCGTATACGCAAGAACACACGAACAATGCTTTGAAGCTTAAGGATGAGTTTAGTT
Organism: Myxococcota bacterium; assembly: GCA_035622215.1. GTDB lineage: Bacteria > Myxococcota > UBA727 > UBA727 > JABDBI01. The sequence continues at coordinate 5,498 of DASPVU010000013.1, forward strand.
TTCTTGATATGAATTTCCATCGAACCGTAAATTCTCCTGCGCCCGCATCTCTCTTGGATTTTGTTGCGGAGTTTTTCCCGAGAAAGGGTTATACCGTCGAGGAAACCGTCGCATGGCTCGAGGAAATCAAAAAAATTCAGCAGAAAATTAATAGCTTCGGCCTACTTAATGCGCAAGGCATACAAGCTATTCACGATGCGGCCACTTACGGCGGGCCTTATTTATGCAAAGACAACAGAATGCATAGTGTCGACCAAGCACTCCATGAAATTTCTGCCAATTTCGCGGCGATACAAACAGTCTTGGAACAGGATGAAAAATATGATGTGGTGCAGTATTTTCGACAAAATGCTGCAAAAACTGATGACAAATTTAAAGTGGGAGCAGAGGTAGAGCTGTTTCATCCGGATTATCTTTCTCTTTTTGCTCCCTTTATCAACGATGATAGGTGGCAAACCTGGGCCAATAGCGCACAGATTTTGCTCTACTCGGGAATTGGCAAAACAGAATTGATAGCCGATCTCAATGTCATCCTAAAAGATAAAGGCGTAAGTCTCATTGGCGACGCGGATTATTTATTCACCGGTTCGCGCGCAATATTTGGCAAGCTCGAGCAAAAATTTGGCACGAAGGATTTTTTCAACCATCTCACCAAGCCCATCCAATGGGCCGTTTTGGTGTCTCAAATTGCCATACATAGGTTCGTAACCCACCGCGAAATGACGAAGCGAATGCAGGATTGGAATGTCGACACTCCAGTGTGGGCTTTAGAGTTTTTTTCTACGCCATCGATGTTGATGATGAACTATATGCTCACCTTGGATCATGGTGGCGATCTTATGCAGTTTTACCAGGAAAGTATGCCTAAAATCGAATTCGTACATAAAAGGCCCTATAAAAGTATCAGCGCATACCTGGAAAGCCTCGTGCTGCTTGCGGGCGGCAACCGGTCTTTGCTTGATAATCTGCTCTGCCCCAAGAAGCAGCTGAATACTACCTATACCCATCACGCTCATGTTTCTTATCGCGGTAATGAACAAATGGCGCAAGGAAGACTACTTCAAGGTACGATTGCCTTAATCATGTTGATGCATGGGGATAATGCTTTCACAACGAGCAATTTTCAAATTAGGTATACAACACATCTCTGCGAAGACGAAAAATGCCTGATAAGAATTCGTGCTCACAATCAACCAAACAGGATAGAGTTTCGTCGTCAGTTTTCCTGGTGGAGTTATGTGGACTTCCTCAATTGGCTCTACGGTAACGTCTTTACAAAAAACCGGGCCACCGCGCTTGGCACCATCAAGAAACTAAATAAGGACCTTTTAAAACACTTCGAGGGTGTTGACATCGCCCGCACCTACGATTCACGCACGGCTACGTGCCTTGAGCACATCAGACAGCAAAATCTGTAGCCTATCAGGTCCCTTCGATAATGCGTGAAAATTCCTTTAGCGCTGACGGCATGGTGGTTCTGCCAAAGCCAACCCGAAAATGGTTGGTTTTTAGTTCGTAAATGGAAGCGGGCATGAGTAAAACGCCAGCCTGCTCTACTGCGCGGTGACAAAAGACGTCGATGGATTCAGCGGCGTGATAATTGACAAAGCCGACGCAACCTCCCTGAGGCTTGACCCAGGAAAAGAGCTGATAGTGTTCATTAAAGAATTGGTCAAGGAGATTCAGGTTATTTGCGACTATCTTGTTATTTCTCGCAAGGATGGTGTTTTTATTCTTTAGCGCAATTATGCTCAAGATTTCTGACGGAGCGCTGTTGCAGATCGATAAATAGTCTTTCAACTGCTTGATTTGGTGGAGCATGGCGGTGTTTTGGCAGGCAATAAATCCTATTCGAAGACCTGCCATGCCAAAGGCTTTGCTCATCACGCCAAGAGAAAGGCCCTTGTCGTAGAGAACGGCTGCAGGATCAGCCCATGGCTCGACCGGATTTCCTAATAAGCGATACACCTCATCGGCAAAAAGCCAAATTCCGTGGGACTCGCAAAGCTCCACCAAGTCCTTGAGCTCTTTTTTAGTGATAATTTGCCCCGTTGGGTTATGAGGGAAATTCACGACGATGCATTTGGTATTTTTCGTTATAGATTTTTTTACTTCGCCGAGATTAATGCGCCATCTCTCTTCTTCTTTGAGCGCGATCTGAGTCACACCAGCACCTTTTGACAAAGGTATTTCCAGCAGTGATTGATAGCACGGCGTAATGACGATGGCGTGATCGGTCGAGCTGAGAAGCACAGAAAGGGTCGCAAAAATTCCTTCTTCTGCACCAGCGAAACACAAAATGTTCTCAGCCTTAAGGCCTGGATAGAGTGCGTTGGCTATGGTCTCACGTAGCAGTGGATGGCCAAAAGGTTCGGTATATCCCAATCTCAGCTCTTGCCACAGCTGCTTTTCATGCTTGCTCGCCAAGCCCACAATTTCTGCCATAGAAAAACTCTCCGCATCTGAGCAACAGAGCAGATGCGGCGCAGAGAATTCATATTTAGTTAAGTATTCTTCGAGTTTAAATGTTCGCATGACAATGAACCCACTGTTTTCAAACGCATTACTTCCTGAATTATTACCATTATAAAAAGAAAAGGCTAAGCGGCAATATAGCTGTGCTCGTGCTGCTGCTCCAGCTCTACAAATGGTTGTCTCATAATCCAGCAATAATTTTCTCGAACTCTTTTTAGATATCTGAGGCCAAATATACTGGCCGTAAGTTATAGGGGGGCAATTATGAGAAAATTCGGCGTAATGATCACGATGTTAGCTATGTATAATCTCGGCTTATTGGCGGATTTTGAATACAAGTGCATATCGGAGACCGGCGCCAAGATGACCTTTATTACAACGAGCATTTTCGGCACTCCAAATGAGCCGAGCTTTCACTACGAAAAGGAAGACGGAACGTCCTTGAACAGGGAACCCCGGTTTGCTGTGATCAAAGGTCCAGAATATTATTACGTGCACGGAGCTTTGCGGTCTGATTCCCCTCACGCGAGTTATTTAGCGTCGTTTACGCGGGTCTACGACAATACTGACCATGTGGCTGCAAGCATGAAATTCAAAGACGTGCGTGGAAACCTGGTCGCCACAATTCCCTTTGAATGCACGTTTTTATTTCGATAGTCCGAGCGAGTCTCAAAGCGTGCGGTACATAAACTGACCTTCCAATCATTGTATTCTCTTCATAACCAGCTCCTGGGAAGAAATGCCGCGTTTTGG
>DASPVU010000014.1:0-2717 GCA_035622215.1 Myxococcota bacterium
CTAAGGTCGCCATGACATTTGAGTCTCTCGGCCTTGGCCTTGTCGCGCCCCCAGACCATGGCTTTCTTGCAGCTTGTTACGTATGACAGCAGCTTCAATTGAAAATAGGCCTGCGCGCCTGTGCCCACGATGCCAATACATGAAATATTCTTTGGCGCTAAATACTTGGCTACAATGGCACCCGCCGCCGCAGTTCGAAGATCGGTCAAATAGCCTTCATCAAGCAATATACAAAGTGGCTGACCGTTATTTTTATCAAACAACATCATCAGACCATTGCCCGTCGGAAGACCAAGTTGAGGATTATTTTTGAAACCTGAGGCCACCTTAACGATATAATATTTGTCATTTTTGGCATAGCCATATTTAATATGGCACTCGCCTTCAGGGTTGGTAAAATGCAGTGTCCCCACCGGAGGAATAACTGTCTCTCCTTGACTATAGGCTAAAAAACCTCGCTCCTGCCCTCGCAATATGGCTGGAATCGACACTGCTTTTTCAATCTCTAATCGGGTAATGATTCTCATACGCCGCTATTTCTTCCTGAATCGATACCAAGTAACTGGCATATTGCCCATTGCACATGGAAACTCCCACGCGGAAGCACCGAATTCAAAGGTATATTTTTCTTGCATAGCGTTAAGGAAGCTTTGCAATTCCTTTTGGTCTATGCCTAAACCGTCCTGCGTATAGGTATCAGAGAAATACACCCAGCTTGCCTGAGCACCGAGGATTCCCTTATAGTACGTACGTTCTATTATTGCCGCATTCTTTCTATGAAACTCTTGCAACGGTGGAAGGAGCCTATTCATGCAAGCCTTGTCCATAGTACCTTCTTTTGAATTACAAAGTTGCCAAGCCTGCTTAAAGGCCAGCTCGACGAAAGCTTGATGAGCTAATCCATAGAGTTGCGAGGTTACGAGTGAAGAGATCAAAACGTCGGGTTGATATTGTGCCAAATCCAGTGATAAATTTGCTTCTAGATAGCGCTCCATCTCCGAATAATCTAGTTTACCCGTATCAAGAAAGTTTTTGAAAATTTTAAACAAAATAGAAGCCATTTTTTGCGAAGCCATAAGATCATAAAAACCACCGGTTAAATCAACTGTTTTATATAAACGCGTCGGCCATTTGTTGGAACTAACTTTTTCATGTTTCTCCCATTCATTTTCAAACTCCCCCATCCCACCACCAAGGAAAATAAGGCTTTCGCAACGAGAAGAAAATTCTATGGGTAGGTCATAGCCTGGTGCCGGCCCAAGTACCAAAATAGTTTCGACCCGTTGCGCAATACAAGGCCTGATTTGCTCTTGATTTTTTTCGCAGTGTTGTTGACGCGTTTCGCCTAGTAAACTTTTTGAATAAACGTAGTTAACCCGGCATGCGTCGCGAAAATTCTCCGCTGCCGACTCGGACTGCATTGCATTAAGCGCAAAAGAAACAGCAAGAACTAAAAAAAGCACGATATTCTTCATATATTTATCCTATAAAAGACCTGCCGGATTGTTGTATTCGAGTTAAGTGTTGTGTCAACCGTCGAGCATGACACTCATAGTTTACAATTTTTAAAATGGCCGCATATAATCGGGCATTATGTGTGGTCGCTTTAACTTAAAAACCCCTGCCAAAGAAATCGCCAAGATTTTAGGATTTACTACGAAAATTTCAGCGAGGCCGCGTTATAACATTGCACCCTCGCAGGACATATTGGCGGCAAGATATGACGACGAAGGAAAGGGCGAAATTGTTGCACTTAAATGGGGCCTTGTCCCGTCGTGGGTTAAAGACCTTAAAAAGGCCCATAAGCCGATTAACGCAAAAGTTGAAACGGTAGCAGAAAGCCCCTACTTTAGAGTTGCGATAAAAAAGCGTCGCTGCCTGATCCCTGCCAATGGCTTTTATGAATGGCAGCCGCGCGGCAAAGTTAAACAGCCCTATCTCATCCATCGCCTGGATGACGCCGTATTTTTCTTCGCCGGTCTTTGGGAAACCTGGACCTCAAACGATGGCGAGGTTGTCGAAACCACGACCATCCTCACGACAGATGCAAACGATCTAATCGCACCCCTGCATAATCGTATGCCGGTCATAATGCAAAAAGCATCTTACGAGCCTTGGCTCGATCGCTCTAATCTCGATCCGAAGCGCGTCTTGGCGCTCTTGTCGCTATATCCCAGTAAACTGCTCGAAGTTTTTCCTGTATCCACCGTCGTTAATTCCCCTAAAAACGACATCCCAGAATGTATACAGCCCTTGGCATAATATTGGCCATTGAAATCAATACAACATCGCTGCTCGCCTGATCTGCATAAAATCATCATGAATCCGACGTTTATAAGCGTTATAATCGTTTGTTTTCTTGGATTTTTGTGGAGGAGTTATGCTACTTAAAATGAGCCATAGGTCATTTCTTATAATTCTTAGTCTTTGGTTTATCCTGTCGTGCGTAAGCAACAAGGGGCTTATTACGCGGACAAAGACCAAAGAAGAACAAAGTGCACTCACGCCGCTTCAGGCTTTAGAAAAGCTCGCCGCGGGTAATGAAAGATTTCTTTCAGGATCCATGCGACAAAGAGACCTCGTGGCTCAGGTGGCGTCGTCGGCTTCGCAGCATCCTTTTGCGGTGATTCTGAGCTGCATGGATTCACGTGGATCGCCAGAGCTCGTCTTTGATCAAGGAATCGGTGACATTTTTGCCCAACGGTTAGCAGGCAACG
>DASPVU010000015.1:0-3594 GCA_035622215.1 Myxococcota bacterium
CATCCACACCGCCCATGGCTATGCCGATGTCGGATACTTTGAGCGCAGGGCCGTCATTAATCCCATCGCCGGTCATCGCCACAATTTTTCCGACACGTTGCAGCGCTTGCACAATATGAAGTTTGTGTGATGGACTCACCCGAGCAAAAATATGCGCTTGCTCAACAAAAGAGGCCAAAACATCAGGTTCCAAATCAAATAGATTGCTTGCATCAAAAACGTTGATCGCATCGCCGCCGCTAATATTGAGCTCGGTGCCCACCGCCAAAGCGGTGGCCGGCTGGTCACCGGTAATCATCACGGTGCGGATGCCTGCATGTTGCAGCGTGGAAATCACTTCGCGAATGCCGGGCCGACATGGATCGGCCAGGCCCACTAGACCGAGCCAAACCAAACGCGCTTCGTCGAGATTGGCGATACTCTCTTCTTCGCAATAGGCCAAGCCTAAGACTCTCAGAGCTTTTTTCGCCATGTCGTCATTGGCTTCTTCGATGCGGGCTCTTTCGCGCTCTGTCAGGGCAATGATTTTGCCGTCTTTTAAGCAAGAGGTGCAGCGGTCGAGGATTTCCTTGGGCTGGCCCTTGGCAGCAATGAGACGCTGGTTTTTTTCGTCGCGAGACTCATGAGCCGTTATCATGTAGTTACGATTTTCTGAGCGATATTGGATGGAGATGCGTGGGTATTGCGCGCGGAGCTCATCGGTTGAGATATGAGCCTCGCTGCCCAGATGCAGTAGCGCAAGCTCTGTCGGACTTCCGCTTATGGCATCGCCTGCAACTTCAGCTTCGTTACACAGCACCGCGATCTTGACCAATTGCATGAGATCGGGATAGTCGGCAAAAGCCTTGGATGAGTCGTGATAAACGATTTTGTGATCCTCAACTGAAAAACTAAGCCCGCCCGATAAATGGATTTCCGCTACCGCCATATCGTTTAGGGTTAGGGTGCCGGTCTTATCGAAACAAATCACATCAATGTTTCCCATGGTTTCCACGGCATCCAGATGGCGCACCAAAAGATGATGTTTGGCTAGCCGTTTGATGCCCGTGGCAAGCGCCACGGTGGAGACTGCGGGAAGCCCCTCGGGTATTGCGGCTACCGCTAGGGAAATAGCGGTCTTGAGCGTCTCAAGGAAACTCGATCGGCGTAAAATACCGATGCCAAACACCAGCACGGAAATGCCCAAAGACGCGCCCACCATTTTTTTGCCTAGGCTCGACAGCTCCTTTTGCAATGGTGTTTCAGGTTGGGCGGCTTCGCCCATGAGGCGTTGGATCGTCCCGAGCTCAGTCGCCCTGCCAGTTGCCACCACCACCGCCATGCCGCTACCGGAGGTGACCTGCGTGCCGCGGAAAATCATGTTGGTTCTATCGGCCAAGGCCAGGTTCTGATTGAACAAGGATGCATACGTTTTGAGAACTTGCAGGCTTTCGCCCGTGAGAATTGATTCATCGACTTGCAGATTTTCGGCGCTGAGCAGGCGTGCGTCGGCGGGCACATAGCTTCCGGGAGTTAGCAAGAGAATGTCTCCGAGGGCGATGTCCTCAAGTTTTATTGTCACACCCTTTTTGTCGCGTATCACCATGGCGTCGGGATGCTTGATGTGGTTCACTGAGTTGACGGTTTTTTCTGCGGAACTTTCCGTCACGTAGCCAAGATAGGCGTTAGCAAGCACAACGCCCAAAATCACGGTTGCATCCACCAAACCGCCGGTGAGGACAGAGAGCCCGGCGGAGCCAAGCAACAAAGCCACCGGCAGGTTTTTAAACTGCTGCCAAAAGATCTCGCCTTCGGAACGACCCTTGTGAATCGGAAGTAAGTTTGAGCCGAAGGCCTGCAAATTATGGCGCGCCTGGGCAAGGCTAAGACCGCGCTCTTTTGAGCTCTTACACCAATCGAGCACTTCACTTTCACTTAAGGAATGCCAAGGTTTTTTTGGAACGATTTGACTTGGAGCTAGTGTGGTACTCGAGGTTTCCTTGAGCAAGCTTTTGGTAATAGTGATGATTTTTGCGACCGAATGTTGTTCGGTGCTAAAGACGATGAGAAGAGTTCCGGTGAGAGTATTAGGGATCGCCGAGAGAATGCCTGGCTTGTCACTAAAACCCTGGCTGAGCCATTGTTTAAGCGAAGGCGAGCGATAGAGCCTATCAATATCAAGACGGACGCGGGCCATACCTTTACTCACAGAGCGATGCACGACCCTGACCGATCCTTTCTTCGACCTGTGCTGTGCTCGTGCCATAGGCGCCATCGGATTCTAATCGACTCGATACACTACCACGCCCAATAATATATATAATATCAATTATAAACAAATCGTATAACTATGTGTTTTTGTAGGGATGTCGTATAGCGACGCGGGGCCAGCGCGAACGACATCCCCCGCCTGCTCTGCAGTCGGGGATGTCGTTCGCACGACCGCTGCCGTAAAAGGGCGATAATCGGAAATAAATTGGCGGCGCGCTTTGTTGGTAGGTCAGTACCACTTATTTTAAGGAGCAGAAGGTGTTAAAAAAACTCGTATTGGCATCGTCGTTGCTGTTTACTCTTCAGGTAGCAGCTACTGATCCACACAGCAATTGTTTCCAGTCCCCGGAATTCAAAAAAGAGCTGTACGAAAGGCTTATGGCCCACGTGCAGCAACATCGTCAGAATCCCATTACCCAAGGCACTACCAGCGCTATCAACGCTGCTAAAGCGCCATGGACAGCCACTGCCTCGGCCGGTTTCACCATGGCCAAGGAACTTAATATCAACGATGAAGAAGATGCGAAATGTGTAAGCGTTGCGACCCAGGTTGTGTTGTCGCCGTTTGCCACGGCCGCGTCGGGTGGCTTGTTCTTTTATACCGGTGCGACAAATTTCGTCGATAGTCTCTGCCAACGAATTACCGCTAAATTTAACGAAAAAGGTTTTATGCGGGAAATGACCCTCAAGTTGTATCAATGGATAGACCACATCAAAAAAGGCCGAGAAGAGATGCGCGGAAAGATCCAGGCAATGCAAGCACAACAAAAAGGAAAGAGCTCAGTCAAAGATACAGCACAAGAAATGCTTAAAAATGAGGGCTTTAAATATTACTTCGGCGACACAGGATTTAGCACAACGGACTTCAACTCCCTCATGACACAGGTTCACCCCAGCCAAGATAACTGGCAAGGGTTTTTCCCTTGCATCTCTAATAAGCTAAAGAGTGCTACTAACTTTACTGAATCCCAATGGCAAACGCTGCAAAATGGCCTCGTTAACTACAAGGGCGACCGCACTGGTTTTCCAGTTCCAGCTGTTACCAAAGAAGACATTCAAGAATATCTTTACGTAGCGGTATATTTCTTCACCCTACCGGAAGGACATATGGAGCTGCTCACGGAATACGTCAACTATCTCGCCACCGGCAGATTCTAAGCGTCACACAACTCGTAAAGCCCTCAGTCGAAATTACCGTCAGGTAAACACTGAGGGCTTTATGCAATTGAGCATCAAATTTAGTCGAATATTATTAGTTGTATTGTTATTGGCCAATATCGCTCACGCTCGTAAGGAAACCTGCGCGGAAAAATTAAGATCAGAGTTCGGCAAGGGCGCCGCGGC
>DASPVU010000016.1:0-3485 GCA_035622215.1 Myxococcota bacterium
AACGTTTACGCAATCAAAATGGACTACGCGGACAATTTGAGTATGGCTTACGTGTGTCTGGTCGTTACGCCGACGACATGAAGGCGGTTTTGCGGTCGCAAGGCCTACCCGATGATCTTTTGGCCATGGTGTTTGTGGAATCGCTTTTTTATATGTCCGCCACGTCGCATGCCGGCGCCTCTGGCCCCTGGGGCTTTGTCAAAGAAACCGCTCTTAATTCTGGAATTAACGTCAATAAATTTGCCGATGAGAGACTGGACCCAGTGATGTCCACCTGGGCGGCTGCTCGTTATATAAATAAAGCTAAAGCTGGTCTGTCTGAGTGGCCCCTCATCATCACGTCTTATAACTATGGCTACGCCGGCACCAAGCGGGCGGTCACTAATTTGGGCACCACGGACTTTTCTGTAATCCTAGACAATCATGACAGCCCACTTCTTGGTTATGCCTCCAAGAACTACTATGCAGAGTTTTTGGCGGCGCGAGACATAATGCTCAACCAGAAGAAACATTTTCCGGAATTGGAAAAAGAGCTTGCTTGGAAATATCGCACGGTTGAGGTGTTGAGGCCGGTTGCCGCAACCGATTTGTTTCAGTTTGAGGCTATTAGCAAAGATACTTTTATCAAGCTGAATCCTAGCCTCACCAAATATACCGTAGCAGGGCATGAGGTAATTCCACCCAATTATGTATTAAGGGTGCCCCATGGCAAATCAGGATATTTCTATCAGCAGATTAAGAAGATTCCGCAACAAAAGCGCAATGCGGCGAGCTATAAAATAAGCTCCAAATACGTGGCCAAGGGCAGAGAATCCCTGTCATGGATTGCCAAACTTTTTGGTGTGTCGAGCTCATTTTTAAGTGAAAAGATGGGCAAGCCCATAGAATACCGGCCAAAAGGCCCAGTACTTATACGATCCCAGTCCCATCTGTTTGCACCTCTCTTAGAAATCAACCAAAGCATGCTTTCGGCGCTAGCGCCGAACAAGGCCAAAAAATAGGGATTTTCATCGCGTCATTTGGCCGCTAGGACAGGTGGCATGGATGTTTATGTGGGAAAATCTCAGGTTGAAACTAGGCAACAAGCTAAATTGAAGCACGTGGATGCCTGCTTATTGCCCGCATCGCAATATCAAAAAAGCGCTGGTTTTGAGCACGTCACGCTGGAGCATCAAGCGCTGGCCGGGCTGGCTCTTAAGGACGTGTCCCTGGCGACCGAGTTTTTGGGACACAAGTTGGCTGCACCACTTATGATTGCCCCCATGACGGGTGGTATGGAGCGAGGCGCTTTGCTCAATAGACGGTTTGCTCGAGCGGCCGAACACTTTGGCCTTGCTTTCGGCGTTGGGAGCCAGCGACTGGCTTTAGAAGACCCAAACGTGGCGTCAAGTTTTAGAGTCAGACCGTTTGCGAAAAAAGCTTTGATTTTTGCCAACCTCGGTGCGGCGCAACTTGGTATGAACGGTGTTGTGCAATGTCTGCGCGCTGTCGAAATGATCGAGGCCGATGCCCTATTTATTCACCTAAATCCGCTGCAGGAAGCATGCCAGGAACATGGCGATACCGATTTTTCGTGCGTAGTAGAATCCATCGCCGAGGCTGTTCAGGCACTAAAAGCACGATCGATTCCAGTATTGGTGCGTGAAGTGGGTTTTGGTTTAAGCGAAGCTTCGGCGCGTGCGCTAATCGGTACGGGTATCAGCGGCATCGACTGCGCTGGGGCGGGCGGCACGTCCTGGGCCAAAGTGGAGGGGCTTTGCGCAAGTTCAGAAACCTATCGCAGCTTGGGAGAAGTCTTTGGCGAATGGGGTATACCGACGGTCCAATCAATCAATAACGTGAGAAATATTGACGGAAACGTTCCATTGATCGCCGCTGGCGGTATAAGAAGCGGACTTGATATCGCAAAATCTATCGCGCTCGGCGCTAATCTCGCCGCCATGGCCAGACCCATGCTCATGGCGGCCATTGCCGGCGAGCACGAACTTTTTTCTTTTATCGAACAAGTCCTTTTAGAACTTCGTGTGGCCATGTTTGCCACTGGCGCTAAAACAGTCTCAGAGCTGCGTGTAGGTGAGTGAGCCGCTCACTTCTAAGAAAACCTCCGTCCATCGTCTTCGCGAGCCCAAAGGGCGTGGCGATCCAGTTGTGAACGCCTAGGCTAGTACTGGCCGCGCCCTGCTCGCCATGACGACGGGGCACTAATGATAAATCTTTTTCAGATCTGTGATGGGTGCGCGGCAGTTGGGGCATGCGGGAGCCTTGCCATTGGCGTCGGACTTTAGTGTTTCGTAACAATCATCGCAGGAGACGAAATGGCCACAGGGAAGAAAAGCGCCAGCGACTTTCTTGTCTTGACACATTACGCAGGTAACCAATTCGGGATTCTCCACTGCTTGGTCCTTTGGTTGGTCGTCGAAATCGAAGGTACCGTAAGTTTTTTCCAGTGTCGTCGCTGCACGAACATAGTCATCGACCGACCAAAAGTCGCCGTTGAAGCGATACTGGTTGGTGGCGAGATTCGTGGTTACTATGCGGATAAATTGGCTTAGCTTGCGATCATTTAACTGGCTTTGAAAACGCTTGAATGCACGCTTTAATTGACTACTGTTGGCGTAATAGCTTTTCGCCGTGTCAAAATCCCGATCATTTTTGTATTGCAGATATTTTTTGATTTCATTGAGAAAATCAATCGCATCAGATGCTTCGCTATTTTTGGCGGCGAGGTAGCATAAATAAGGTAAGGCGAGAACTCGTACGGTTGGTGTGGCAGCCACTTCCAGCGAAGTGTGTACAATGGGGAGGGCCACATAAAATATGGGAAATAGCCAACCTTTGGTACAGCCTACGTCCTGAGCGTCGCACCCACGCCAAGAAGTATTCGTACAGGTATAAAGAGCCCCAACTACTTTAGGATCCGCAAAAGAACGAAAAGGAATAAACCAAGTCATCTGGTTTTTGTTGTCTTCGATGTGTTTTTGATATGCGTTGATAGCCTGATCAATGTTGTCGGCGAGGCCTGCCACCGAGCATATCATTAGTAGATACCACCAAAATATCTGAGACCGCTTTGCCATGGACTCTGCCCTTTCCAATAAGCATCTTCAATCAATAATCCGTAACGGGCAGAGAATATTTCCGACCAACGCTCACTATGGGACATTACATATATACTGGGGCCTTGCTATTTGAGGGCTTGCTTCGGGCAGGCCGTCATAATCTTGGACCCAATTACTTCGGCCAAAGCCGTTTGGTAGCAGAACTATGGCGAATTCCTTCATCTTTGGTTTCATGTTAGAAAACGTCACAATCTGATTGACCCGATTATCACTAGGGTTCTTCGGATTACTGTTTCGCCGAAAATAGATATTATTAGGGTCTAGTGAGTCACCTTTCTGATTTGATAAGGGGACATGAGAGATTTTGCCCTTGATACTAGGATCATCTTCGATTCCAATGACAAGCACCATACCCTGGAGATTCTT
>DASPVU010000017.1:0-3814 GCA_035622215.1 Myxococcota bacterium
GAACCGCCCGCTGATTTATTTTGATAGCGCAGCCAGTGCGCAGAAGCCGCAATGTGTCATCGACGAGATCGGGAATTATTACGAATTATATACAAGCAATATCCACCGTGGCGCACATCGCCTTAGTGAAATCGCCACCGCCAAATATCACGACGCGCGAGCTTATGTCGCCAAGTTCTTACAAATTGCCGACGCAGGGCAAGTGGTGTTTACGCGCAACACTACCGAAGCGATCAACTTAGTTACTCACTGCCTCGGCAAAATCTATTTCAAAGCAGGTGATGAGATTATTTTGACGGCGATGGAGCACCACGCCAATATTGTGCCCTGGTATCTCTTATCCAAGGAAAAAAATCTAACCATCAAGGTGGCACCTATTTTTGACGACGGTAGCTTGGACCTAGAAGGCCTCATGGCTCTTTTTAATGAAAAGACCAAGTTTTTCGCGGTCGCCCATGCATCCAATGTTTTGGGGACGATCAATCCCATCAAAAAGCTTGTGGCCTTGGCCAGGAGCTACGGTGTTCCTACTCTGATCGACGGTGCGCAAGGCGTGCATCATGTGCCACTGGATCTTAAGGCCGTGGATCCTGATTTTTATTGCTTTTCCGGGCATAAGGCATATGGCCCCAGCGGCATTGGCGTGCTTTACGGCAAAAGCACTTGGCTTGATCGTTTTCCACCGTATCAGGGTGGGGGAGACATGATCGAGAAGGTTTCCTTTTCCGACATCACCTTTCTGGAGGCGCCCCGTAAATTTGAAGCAGGCACTCCTAATATCGAAGGTGCGCTTGGATTAAAGAAGGCGCTGGAATATATCGACGGCATCGGGCTCCATAAGATCCACGAGTATGAAAAATCGCTTCACGATTACGCTCTAGGCCATTTGCACGAAATGAAGCGAGTAAGAATCGTGGGCTCGGCCGAGGAAAAGGTCAGTCTTTTATCCTTCGTTATCGATGGCGTTCATCCCCACGACGTTAGTACGATTTTTGACCGCCACGGTATTGCCATTAGGGCCGGTCATCTCTGTGCGGAACCATTGATGGCGAGGCTAGGAGTCACGGCATTATCGCGAGCCAGTTTGGCATTTTATAACACCTACGAAGAAATCGACCGCTTTGTCAGCACCTTCAAACAGGTTTTTGAGGTTTTTAAATTATGAATGATATCTTGGACCTATACCAAGAGCTCATTGTCGATCACTCACGTTCGCCAAAAAATTTTGGTGAGCTCTTGGTTAAGTCCCACTACGCCCGAGGGCATAATCAACTCTGCGGCGACATCATCGATCTCGATATCTTAGTCAAGGACGAAACCGTTGATGCTGTAGCGTTTCATGGAGACGGCTGCGCTATCTCCAAAGCCTCAGCTTCTCTCATGACAGAAAGTATTAAAGGCAAGACTTTGGCCGAAGTTCGACATTTATTTGAAGCCTTTCATCAGATGTTAACTAGCGACGATGCTCAGGCAAGCCTCGGCAAGTTAGACGTATTAAAAGGTGTTCGACAATTTCCCATCCGAGTAAAGTGCGCGACCTTATGCTGGCATACCCTGAATGCGGCGTTAACCAGGAAGACCGAAAGAGTGACGACGGAGTAGATCATGTACATAAGAGGAGGTACTGAAGTTGAAATTAGTCGCGACGTCCTGGCGATAGTGGTGCCCGATGGCACCGAGTCGCTTATCAAGAAGGGCGCCCAAGTCTTTATCCAGCAAGTTCTCGGTGGCATGTTCACGGTGCAAACTGAAGAGGGCTATTTGATGCGTATCGACGGCAAAGATGCCGACGCCTTAGGTCAACCCATTCCCGACGAACGCCGACCGATCACGGTAGAAGAAGTGGAAACCAAGGGCATAGAAGCTTGCGTGTTAGAACAGCTAAAAACCTGTTACGACCCAGAAATTCCCGTTAATGTCGTCGATCTTGGTCTAATTTATCAGCAAGAGATCAAGCCATGCGCGGACAATAAAAACCAATATTTGGTGCGAATTGAAATGACGCTTACTGCGCCAGGATGCGGCATGGGCGAGATATTAAAGTCCGATGTAGAAAAGAAGATTTTGGATATTCCCACCGTGCGCGATGTGATAGTGGATTTGGTTTTTGACCCACCTTGGGAGTCCGCTAAGATGAGTGATGCAGCTAAGTTGCATTTGGGGTTTTTATGAGCTTGTTTGCCACGACAAAAATTATCGCAGTCTTGTCTTTAGGAGTTTTCCTTCTAGCTTGTGACCGAGCGGATCAACCGACCCGTCCTAGCGGTGGAACTGGTACTAGCAGATCTTCTGAAACCGGCGCTACTAAAACATCGTCAGAAGGTGGATATGCCGGCAGCGAACAATCGATGCCCATACCGCAAGTAATCAAAGATATCGGCCAAGGTACCATGACGTATGCTTACGATCATAGAAAAAATCTCTTTGTCGCCGATGTGCAAAACGCGACAGATCAAAATCAAAAAATTCCGGCTCACCAGAAAAATAATAGGATCCTTCGTATTGCCAGCTATAATGTGCACTTCTGGACTGACCCGACTGCCACGAAAAACTCCATTCGTCCCATTCTCGACACTATTCGGGCCATCAATGCGGATGTCCTTTCGCTACAGGAAGTTAATTGGGTGAGGAACGTCTCAGGTACAAACTCGCTATCGTCCGTCGTCACCAACATGAGTATCGGGGATTTACAAGCAGAGTTTGCCCAGATGGGCTATCTCACCAATGATGCAGCATTTTTTCAGGCGGCAGAGCACCGAGGTTCTCCCTTTGGTAATTTGATTTTAAGCAAGTATCCGGCGGTTACTGATGGCGCGGGGCGACGAGCCTATTCTACCGGATTAGTCCACGGTGAAACGCGCGGGCTAGCGCGCCTTACTATTCTTTTACCCAACGGTATGCGGCTGCTGATAGTTTCTACCCATTTGGAGGTGGAGAATTTACCCAATGGGACCCTGGCAAGCGCGGCACGCAAAATCCAATTGGCCGAAATCGTAACCTATCTCAACGATCCGATGCGTGCGAGTGAGAAAAATGTCGTCGTCGCAGGCGATATGAACCAGATAAGACCATTAGAGATGTCCTATTTGGTTAACAACCAAAAGGCGTCGGTTTTATTTGCGCTAAAACAGCGAGATCCGGTGGTGTGGGATGTGCTGTACACTATTACTACTCCAGGTTTTGTTGATAGTTTTACCAAGAAGGGTTGGCAAACGCCGAAATTCACTACCTGGAATGGCAGCACCATCGACTATATTTTTGTAAAAAATAGCTTCGAGATGAAGGTCGTGGGCGCCTATACCTATTTTAGCGCCGCAAGCGATCATGTTCCGCTCATTATGGATGTGGAGATGAGTGCTGATAAGTAAGTTTGAGAACGCGGGCTGCTTTTGCTTCATCGAGCCGTTTAAGCGCAGTGTTGTGCGGGGCTGATTTTACTAGCTCCGGTTGCTTCATCGCTTCATTTGCAACATTGATAAACGCGTCGATCATGCGATCGAGATCGTAGAGCGATTCGGTTTCCGTGGGCTCGATCATCAAGGCGCCCTTGACCACTAGCGGAAAATACATGGTAGGTGGATGCACGCCGTAGTCGATTAAGCGTTTGGCAATGTCGAGCGCCGTTACTCCGTTAATGGCTTGATATTTGTCGCTAAAGACCGCTTCATGCAGACAATCGGTGTTAAAGGCCAGGTGATAATGATCTTTTAGTTTGGCCTTTAAATAATTGGCGTTGAGCACAGCGTACAGAGAGGCAAGCTTCAAACCTTCACTGCCGAGACTTCGGATATAGGTCCAGGCACGCACCATCATC
>DASPVU010000018.1:0-12053 GCA_035622215.1 Myxococcota bacterium
CACTCACCCGCACGCCACCGCGCTCAGAAAGTGTTGCCGCAAGGTCTTTACCTACCACCGCCTCGGACTCAAAAACATTAGCTAAACCACTTTCCTCTGAGGCGGCTCCGATGCTCGCAAGCAAACCGGCACCAGAAAGTTGCTTCCTAACCTCAGCACGGTGAGCGCCCTCACCCGGCTTACCACCCGCCGGTCCACGCGCTTTGGCCCTGGTCGGCCTTGCCGCCCTTTCTTCCACCACTTCTTCTTCTTTAGGTGCCTTTTCTACTATCTCTTCTCTGATCCTTTCCACTTCTTTGGGTGGGGGCAAAACCTCTTCGATCACCTTCGGCGGCGTCACCTTCTTGAGCCAACTCGCGTATTCTTCTTGCGTGGGAGGTGGCGGCGGCTCGACATTCATTACCAAGAGAAACATCGCCGCATGTAATAGTAAGGATCCGATTAAAATGCGATTAAAGACCTGATCGATTGACCCTTCCGGCCGCTTAACTGTTGCCATCATTGCCCCCATCAGTCTTCATGCTTGACGATTGCGAATTTAAAACCAGGGTAACCGGCTTCCGCCGCCGTCACCAACGCCATGGACAAAAGTTTAAACGGCACCTGTTTGTCCACCACCAGGACAATATCGCCACTTAGCCCACCCTGCTCAGTGAGCTCCGCCGTCACCCCTTGAAGTTTTCTTACTTCCAAAAGCTTTTGCTTAAGTTTCGAAATGACAAACTGCCGCTCGACTTCCGATGGCGAAACCTCAAAATTACTCCCCAGTTGTAAAACTAAATCTGAATCAACGGAAATCGTCGGGATATCGGGTACCAACAATTTCTCGCCCTGTGGGCCGATGGTCCGCCTTTCCGCGCCGGTTATCATCACCACTATGGCTTCCTCAGGATTTTCTCTGGAAGTGGAAATGGGCAACTGAACGGACGGGTCCTGCACAGTTATTGGGCTTACAGCAAACGTCTTCACGAAGTAGACGAGAATAATCGTCACCACGTCCATCAAGGAGTTCAGTGAGGGCATGGTCGTCTCAGCTAGCCCTCGCCCCACTCGTCTTCTCCGACTACGCGCCATCAAATTAATCTCCAGAGAAATTCTTGCGTTAGCATATCTAGCCCACAAGCCCAGCAGCAAAAGTAATCTTTGGGAATAAAATTGTCTTATCCTTCTTGAAACGTGCCGCATCCATTGTCTGAATCACCGCATCGAAGATCACGTCGGGATCGGCGGTGATCGTCATGTTCTCTTCCGATGGATCGAGGGCTTTGTACTCTGAAAGCTTGAGCTGCAAAGCCGCGTAATCGTAGCCCAGCCGGCCATCAGGTAATCTCGTTTTTGGAATAAGCGGTAGTTTTCTCGACGGATTTCCCTGCTCCGCATGACCCATCTTTGCTTCACCACGAATCGAAAAATTAAACCCAGCATCCGTGATGAATACCACCAAATTAAGTGGCTTTTTCGCTTCTTCTTCCTTGGGTACCGGTATACCTTTCGAAATTTTCTGCGCTTCCGACGACAACACACCAAGACGCAACAACGCTGCCATCGACACCAGCGCCAAAATCAACATGAAAATGATGTTTAAAATTGGCAACAAATCCGGTTCAGGAAATTTCTCGTTAAGCCTCTCGCCACGTCTCCTCGCCATAGGTCATCCCCGCCGATTATGCTTTTTATTTGCGACGTGCCGCTAAGAGTTTTTCCAGCTTGAGAGAATATACGTCGATGTCGTCGAGGATCCTTTTGGTGGTGCCGGCAAGCCATAAATAGACCAGCGTCGCCGGAATTGCCACGATCAGACCAAAAGCGGTGGTGTTCATGGCCACAGCTATGGCCTTTGTCAGCAAGACCGATTTTTGATCAGCGGGAGCTTCTGCGACCACCCGAAAGGCTTCGATCAGGCCCATAACGGTGCCCAAAAGTCCAAGCAATGTGGCAATCGACGCCAAGCCGCCCAAAGAGCTGGTGCGCTTGGTCACTTTTGGCGTGATTTCCAAGGTCGCCACTTCAATGCCCGACGCCACCGCCTCTTCTCCACGACCCGCACTGGCGATGCCCGCCTTGAGCACATGACTGAGAGCTGTCTTCGGTAGCTTATCACATGCGCTTACCGCTTCAGCTTCTTGATTATTCGATAGTGCTTGAGACACCTTGGCATAGAGCTTAGTGGCATCCGTGTTGTAGACAAAACACAGGGCATAAATCCGCTCGATCACTACCGCCAAAGTTATCGCCGAAATGATAGCGATGGGTATCATCCACGGGCCGCCTTCAACAAAAAACTGCGCAAAACCACTCATCGAATTATCCCTCTCTAAGTCTCGTAAATGTTATCGTATCAAATGTTATGCCTGATGGTTATTTTCTTATCATAATTATAGCCGCGCACAATCTTTCACCAAACAAAACAATTGACCAAACATACACATAAAAACACTATTGTTCACTTCGAACACTAAATATCTCATCATTCACTGATTCTTTAATCTTCTTCGAAACTTCCCACTTGGGTATCAACACGTCATCTTCCAAGGGCGCTCTGGAGATAATCGGGATTGATCCTGGCTGCTCTTTTTTGCCGAAAACCGACGCCTCTCCAAGCTCAAGCACTTCCGCGTTAAGCCAAGAAGACAACAAAAAAAACACTATAAAAAGCTCGCGCAAAACCAAGGATTTCCATAACAACATTTCACGCTCTCCTACAGCGCATCTCGACAGGATTGTCATGAATTTTGCGCAGAGATTTTTGGTCAGACTCATTTTTTTCTGACCGATAATAGCAGGCCTATTTGAGGGAAGAAAAAAATGAATCTGGACAAAAAGGGCAAGCAAAAACATGACAATCCTGTCGGGATGCGCTGTAGCCATACCAAAACCATATGTCAAGCCGCTATTCATTGCCCTGCCCTTCCGGCGCGCCCGTGTCATTCTTTTCAGGCTCTGATGACTCTTCTTTGGCTCTTTCAGCGGCTTCCTTTTCCGCTTGCTCCCTATACTCTTCCGATTCAATCTTACGTTCCAAGGTCTTCAAATAGCCTTCAGCTTCTTTCACCCTCTCCTTTGGAACGTCTTTGGGCTCGAGACAAGACTTGAAATAACCCTGCGCAGTTTTAAGCCGCTCAATTTCAGGCACGTCTTTGGGCTTGAGGTTCAGAAACAAAAGCCCAAGATTAAACAAGACGTCTTTATCTTCGGGATTTAAAAGACGTGCCTTATCATAGGCGGCTTTGGCTTCGTCGAATAAATTATTGGCAAAGTACGCGTTACCAAGATGCAAAAAATTCCGCTCAACCTCAGGCCTCATTTCAGAGAGCCGTTTAAGAATCGGCAGAGCCTCTTTGGCACGACCACGTTTCAACAGCAACAAGCCATAGCTCTCCAGAGCTTCGTCCGTGGGTTGGTATTTCATAGCTAGTGCATAGGCGTCTAATGCATCCTGTACCAGATCGAGAGCCATATATACGTGCCCAAGGATCAAGTAGAGGCCGCCGTGAGAGGGCGCTATTTCCAACGCATTTTTCAGAACCCATTTAGCGGCATAAAATCGCTTTTTTGCATAAAAAACTCGCGCCATTACGTAAAGTGCCCGGACGTTTTCAGCTTCTCGCTCGAGCACTTGTCGCGCCCATTTCTCAGCATCGGCATAATTTTTCTCATAGAGCGCCAATTCCGCGGCGGCCGCCATGGCGAAAGGTGCATCCTTCGACTCTGTCAAATATCGTTGCAAAAGATTTCGCGCATCTTCCGTCTGGTTCAGCTTCGCCTTTACCAGCAAAAGATTGCTAAGGCAGTTTTCCTGTTCTTTCTGAATGGCCAGACAAGCCTCGTAACGCTTAGACGCATCCTCAAGTTTGCCCAGAGCCTCAAGCGCTACGCCCGCATCAAAGAAGGCGGGAAAAAACGACGGATCGATGGCGCTTGCTTCATCAAATTTATCAAGCGCCGCTTCATTATCCAAGTAAAGGAGTTCGACACCTTCCTGAAAAACTCGGATCGCGGCTTCACGATTTTTCTCGGTTGGAAGCTTTCCGCCCTTGGTGGATGCGCAGCCACCCAGCAAAAAAAGCAAGAGACCGAAACTTGCTATCACAACGAGTTTTGTCCGTGAAAAATGCGCCATTTTATTCCACACCCTTAGGTTCACCTTGTTGATGAGGGGCATTTTCCAAAGGCTCCTTGGGCACAACTTCACGCTTTATATCTGGATCCGCCTCTTGTGGGTGAAGACTAGACGCCATCTTGCCCGTGCTCAGCATCCTGCCTTCGCCGTAAACCGCGCCACTTTGCGGCCTATCTACCAGGTTACCTACCCGCTGATATTCACCGGGTTTTATCGCGTTTAAGCCCAAAAGAATCTTGTCCACCAGATCGGAGGGCGCGTCATAGGAAGAGCTCGCTATGTCATATGCTTCCTTATACGCCTCGAAGGCCTTCTTCTCTAAAATGGCCGCTTTATCTTCGAGCAATACGATATATTCATCACAGGCGAACTCATCAATCCGTTCTACATCTTCCGGGCACGGCGCTCTCACCATGGCCTTGGCCAGATGTTGATAGAGGGCGCCGATCCTGCGCATCGCTTCGGCATTTGATACTGCCTGCGCATAATGCCTAATGATGTTTTCATCTTTTTCTTTAAGTTTGGTTAACTCTTTCATCATGGCGGTCATTTGCTGCGCCTGACCCTTTCCACTCTTCGCCGTGATTCGCAAATTCCTAAAGGCATCTTGTTCTGGCTCTTCGAGGGCCAAAAGGGCTTTCGCGGCAAAGAATGCGGCAAGCGCGGAAGCCAAATCCGGGTGATATAGACTAACAGCTGCTCGATAGTTTGTAAGGCGCAGCTTTTGATAATGCAAAGCATCAGTCTTCGATTTGGTCGCTTTGGCCAGTTCGCCATAGGTATCGCCAATATGAACGTGGGCTTCGATCACCGCAGGAAGCTTTCCTTTCACCCCGTGATATTGTCGAACAAACTGCTCAAGCATGGCGATTTGCTGCTTTTTCTCGCCCATTTTCTTGTACAGTGATGCGGCCGCAAGTAAGGCCTCGGGAGCCTCTTCTTTCTCGGGATAACTCTTGGCAAAATTAAGGTAAGCGGTAGCCGCACGGGCGAAATCCTCGTCTGCTTCGTAAAGCAACGCTTGGTTGAGCATGGCGTCCGCCGCAGTCTCCGATTTCGGATCGAGCTTAATGATGGCATCATATGCCTTAGCAGCATCAGCAAATTTCAACATCTTTTCCAACGCCAACGCTTCTTGAAATCGCGCGACTTTGGCATATTCGCTCTTCGGGTATTTGGTGTAGAGCTCGCGGTAGAGCGGCAAGGCTTCGGTGGTAGTACCAGATTCAGCGATAGCGCGCGCCGAATTGAACAACATCACGTCGGCGTAAGGATTTGTGGGATCTTCCTTGAGCAAGGTCAAAAACAGCGCGGCGGCTTCTCGATATTTTACTTTGGCCTCGGCGAGCTGATTTTCTTCTTTGAGCTTGGCCGCTTGCTCAAACACCGTTCTTGCCATTTTAAAGCGAGCATTGCCTTCGATGCGCGCAAAATCTCCCTTGCCCTCGTCGAGATTTTCTGCTTTGAAGCGCTTGGCCAACTCAATAACTTTGGGCCAGTCCTCTTTGGCCACCGCATCATCGATAACCAATCGCGCCGCCACTTTTGCCGCCTGCGTATTGGGATAGGTATCAATGATATATAAGAAGCGGCTCATCGCCTCATCGGAATGCCCGTACACGTAGTAGATGGCGGCTGCGTGAAACAGGAGCACGGGCACGCGCTCATCCTTCGGTGCAAGCTTAAGAAACTCGTCGATCGCCGCCAAATATCTTAGGCCGATCTCTGGGATTTCTTCAGGCTCAGCTCCTCGAGATTTCGAGGTCAAATGATCAAAATCTATATCTTTAAATCGATGCTCCTTCGCTTCTTCTTCGATGACGTGCCGAAAAGTAAAAACAATATTGAAGACGGCATCACGACGCATACCGTCTGGTAATGGCAGCGGATAGTTTTTCAGCAAGGTATAGGCATCGAGCGCGGCACGGAAATGGTTCATTTCGTAGGATGATTCAGCAAAATAGAAAATCGCCTTATACGTATCTTCCCGTTCGGGGAATTCCTCGACATAGTTGCGATAGAGTGTGGCCGCCGCCAAAAAATCCTTGTCGGCACCCGCAATATCCCCTTCCTTCTTTCTCTCTTTTCCCGCCTTATGGTACTGCACGGCAAGCGTTAGCATAGCATCGCGCACGGCCTCCCGCGCATACTTTTGCGCTTTAGGGTTGTCTTTTTGCGCCAGATACCATGGGCTCGTCTTGCTGTAAGTTTCTAACAACGCGAGGCCTCTTTCGCGAGCTTCGTCGTTTCGATTGGCCTCCTCCAAAATCTCGATAATTTGGCTCGCGATACGTGGATTGTCCTGTGACGTGGGATCAAGTTCAATAATTTTTTCCAAGGCCAAAACCGCGCCGTCAATCTTCGATTCATCAAGCAACTGCGACGCCGTCTCTAAAAGTACTTCGCGTAAATAGGGAGGATTGCCAAGCGCTTTGAAATACTGACTGATCGTTTCGGTCAACCTGATGCCGAGAGCTTCTTCGTATTCCTTTTCGCCAAGCTTTCCGACTTTTTCTGATAAGTAACTTCTCTGACCGCCTGCTTCTGAAACCAGCAATTCCTCGGAAAAATTTTTCACCACATAGCGCAGCGCTTCGGCACGCATGCCGCTTGCGGCCCTGCCTGCTTCGTGTGGTGTAAGCTCAATCACTTTGATAAACCCCCTAAGAGATTCCATATACTGGTCAATTTGGAAGTAAGACCAGGCTATTTTATAAGTGGCCTGGACATAGAACTGCGACTTTTCATTGGCGGAAACCTTGCGATAGGCCTTGATCGCATCGTAGTAATCGTCCATGTCATAATAGAACTCACCGAGACGAAACCACACTTCGTCTACGAAGCGACTCTTAGGAAATTGCTTTACAAGCTCGTCAAATTTATCTTTCGCACTATCGAAGGCGCCCTCGTACCAGAGCGCCAATCC
The DNA here is from genome assembly GCA_035622215.1 of Myxococcota bacterium. Taxonomy (GTDB): domain Bacteria; phylum Myxococcota; class UBA727; order UBA727; family JABDBI01. Next base: position 7,047 of record DASPVU010000018.1, read on the forward strand.
TAATAGATAATAAACGTCAACCATTTTAGGGAAGTCAGGATATTCCTTAATTAGTCTTTGGTAGGTCTCGATTGTGCGACTAAAATTTTCTTCCGGATACGGGACATCTTGCTGGCCCTTCTCCTGCGCTTCGCTGTAATGCGCGAGTTTGGCGATATAGGATTTTTCATCCTGATCGAAATAATAGCGACCTAAATTATACAGTGCGTGGGCCGCAAAGTGCGGGTCCTGGGGATAATCGTTCAGCGCCATTTCTTCGCGCTTGATTGCTTCATCAAGTAGCTCGTCGAGCTTTTGACTAAGCATGTTCGATTTCTTTGCTGTTAGGTCTAACAGCTCTTCGCGATGTCTTTTGCCAAGGAGAGACCGTAGTTTAATTCTCTCCTCTTCTTTGGTTTTAAGCGCTTCTTCATTATCGGCGACCGATTTTTGCAGCATAAACAATCTGGCTGCGCGTTCATCTTTGGGAACGAATCCGGGCTCTATTTGCTGCATCAATTTAATTTCACGATCATGCTCCAATTCTTCTGCCGTATCTTTTGCCAACAAAATGCCACAAAGACTCAGCGGCAAGAGCGTTAACCACGCGGGCATATTCCCGTGCTTCATGGCTTTCCGCCCGCATCGAGCGCTTTAAGCTGCTCGTCAAAAACATCAATATTGCGTGTGGTGAAATCGTGGATGGTCTGTCGCTGCTTGGCCAAATCCCTCATCTGCAATGATACCAGCTCAGCTCGGTTAAACTCCGCCTGCGAAAGAAAGGACGCTAAAATACTCGCAACCTTCGCACTCAATTCCTTTTGGACACTTAGCGCCATGGTCCGATAGTTTTGCTCGTTTTCTATTTGCGCCGCACGCATCTTGGTCAATGAAAGCGCATCTGGTGAAACACCGATAATCCTAGCGTCACGCTCGAGCGCCATGAGTTTTTTGCCGCTCTCCTCAATTCGATCACGCATAGTTATAATAGGAGAAACTAAAGAAAGTTCTCGCACGAGAGACCATGGCAGCCCTTGAAAAAGCTCTAGTGACGATGAGGTTTTCCTTTCATCTCGACGATAATCCACGGCAAAATATGGCCACAGTTCTTGACTTCCGACTGCGGATAAAAGAGATGCGCGGATGGGGCGAAAATGATGAATCAACTTATCATAGGCAAGCCGCGCGTCGTCGTAACGTCTGTCTTTAACCATGGTCTCTGCCATTGCCAAGAACAATTCAGGCGTCTCTATAGTTACATCCTTCTTTTTTCGGTAGCGAAATATCGCCTCACCTGCCGACTCTAGCGACGACTTTGCTAGGGCCTCGCGTTTCTCTGGCGCCATATCCTTGAAGCGGCCCAGACCCAACCTCGCTTGATCGCTCTGAAAAAGCAGCCCGCCTAGGAGCTCAGCATAGGCTACCGCACCGAAGGCTCCCTCCACGGGAACGCGCAAATACGCATCTCTGGCTAGGGCCATCTCGCCAAGATCGGAAAGAATTCGACCTTGCGCCAAAATGGCCAGTTCGTGCACCCAATAATCTTCCGTCGCCACTGGGGTGGTTTTTTCAATTTGGTTAAAGGACTGAAGCGAAGTCTTAATATCTACCTTGCCAAGCTGCATCGTCGCCATGATGTAACGTGCGCGCATGAAGTATTCATCGCCGGCATTTACCTTATTAAAGACCTCCTGTGCGTCGCTAAAACGAGTAAGGTCGTACAAGGTTTTGCCCAGGGCGTATGACAGGCGACCAGGCACACTCTTCCATTCCTTTTCGATTGTGCGAAAGCGGCCAAGGGCATCTCTTACATCCTTCGACAAAATGGCTATTTCCAATAGGCGTAGCGCTGCCTTGATTTTGTCTAATTTGTCCGTGGTCTCTCGATAAATCTCCTTGAAGATTAAGGCTGCCTGCCCAGATAAATGCAGGCGAAACAGGGATTCAGCCATGAGCCATTTCGCATCAAGGCTTTCTCTCTTACCTTCCAACGCCAATATCGCTCGTCGGTATTCATGCTTACGAAACCAGACACGCGCATGAGCCACGTCATCGGCCAGCGCCCAATTGGTAGGCAGGGCCGTGCCAATGAGAAGGAGCATGAAGAGCGCCGCGTGAACCCTATCAGCGACATAGCCAAACACGACTCAGCCTCCAATCAAATCGTCATGGCGAGGAGGCGCAGCCGACGTGGCCATCCAGTCAACAGCGTATTCTTTGCTACTGGATGGCCACGCCCCTTTCCGGGGCTCGCCATGACGAATTGACTTATGCAACAAAGCCCCTTCGCCCGCAGGCATGATCGCAGACTGCTCCACCGGAGGGCCTTCTTCATTCTCGGTCTTTTTTGCCGCTGCTTTTTCTTGTGCTCGCTTTTCCTGCTCTTTGATCATCTTGCAGGTCTGTTCGGGAAAAAATTCTTCATGCTCGGTCGACATGATTCTGCTCGAGGCCCGCGCGTAACGCGATTCTTCCTGCGAGCTTCTGAACCCATCCTTCGGCATGCCAATCAAATTGATCACGGTGGTCTGTCCGCTGAGAACAATAAATTTTCGATCAAACTTGAGTCTAAAATCGTAAAGGGGGCTTCCAGAAATCCAGTTCTTCTCGCCAAAACGCAAACTGACGCTCAGCGTATGCGGACCTTCAGCTAGCGGCGCGTCGTACAACACCGAGGTATTCTTTTCTTGGTTGTCTTTAGACTTCGTTAGTACGGGTAGTCCGTCGATACTGATAGTTTTTTCGATCAGGCGATGGTTGGTAGAATCCTCAGTGAAGTAATCGATATAAACGCGCCCTTCCTTGAAGATCTCGTCGAGGGAAACCAAGGGAGCCCCTGACAGAAAGTTTGGTCGTACTGATTTATTAAATCTAAATGCTGGTCCGCGATATAGCTCGAGGAACATGTTCGGGACTTCCAGTCCCTCCATTTCCATTTCCACCCGGTAACCGCTCTTGGCGATAAAGGTCTGCTTGCGAGAGACATCAACTTCTCGTTTTCCTTGGAAGACGTTAAGAAAATCATTTTTCAGGCGAATAAACTGAGCCTTGACTAGAACTTCATGACATCCTGGCTCCACTGGCCCAAAGAATAGCTCGGATTTTCTCGGTAACCCATGGTTTCTTTTGCCTCCGCGGGCAAACAACTTTCCGTCTACGTAAATCTCTGTGCGTTTCAAGCGATATTCTTTGGGAGGAGCGGAGTTAATGATAGAAAGCGCTAGATAGGCCTCGTTATCAAAAATACGTTGTTCTTTATGCTGTTCTTCAAGCAAAATATGTTCAGCATGAGCGAGAGCTTTTTCCTGCTCTAGTTGCTTTTCTTTCAAGGCTTTGAGTTTGGCATCCATCAACTGGTCAGCAGTAATAGAAAACGAATCCTGTGTAACATCTGGATCCATGGCAAGACCAAAAAAGGCATAACAAACCATCAGCAGGGCCCTACCAATTATGCACCGCAAGCGAAATGTTCCACTCATGCTTTGCCCCTCGTTACTGAATCAAGGATAAATCCTTATTATTGAAATTTCCTATTATTTACCCACGGTAGAAAAATAGTGCCAAAGATGACAAAACGCGCTCTCCGATTAGGTCGCCAATGTAAAAGAGATTTTCAAAAGCACAAGACCGCATACAGCGCCTGGCATAAAGATTGGAATTATCAACCGTCATGTCCGAGGACGCCGAGCCGAAAATTAGATATTAAACTTCAGCCGGCTACCAGCAGGACATGACGGTTGATAATTCCAATCTTTATGTCAGGCGCTGTAATCATTCGATGATTTGCTGGCGCATCAGGAGAGCTCGCGAAAGGCTCAAACGATCGGCAAATTGTAAATCCCCGCCCACCGGTACACCGCTCGCAATGCGTGACATTTTGAGTGCCTTCACTTCTTTGAGCGTTTCTCGGATGAAAAGAGCGGTAGCTTCGCCTTCAACCGTGGCGGGCGTTGCCAAAATCAGCTCTTCTATGGCCACGTCGTTAGTAAGCCGATGTTTTAGTGCGTCAATGCGCAATCTATCGGGGCCGATGCCATTCAAAGGTTTTAAGACGCCATGAAGCACATGGTAGCGTCCACGAAAGCTTGCTGAGCTTTCAATGGCCATGAGGTCTTGAATACAAGAAACCACGGCCACCACCGATTGATCACGACCAGGCTTTTGGCACACCGTGCAGAGTTCGGCATAAGCGGTAAGATTGCAGCACGTGGTGCATTCTCGGACATTCTTGGCCACTTCTACCAAAGATTCGGCCAAACTCATCACCTGCTCTTTTTTTTGCTCCAATAAATGAAGCGCTAGGCGTAGCGCCGTTCTTTCACCAATGCCCGGTAAAAGCGACAACTCGTTGACCAACCGCAAAATCGGATCGTGTGACACTGTTAAAATCCCATTGCGCCAGTAAAGGATTTCATATGGTCGGCCAGGCTATTTCTAAGCTGAGCGGTAGTATCGTTAACGGCGGCCTTGACCAATTCTTCTACAAAGGCCTTATCCTCTTTAAGCACCGTCTCATCAATGGTCAGGCTCGTAACCTCCAAGTGACCATTCATCACCACCTTCACCATACCACCACCGGCCTCACCGGAAGCTGTTTGTTGTTTAAGCTTTTCCAACACCGTTCTTTGCATTTCGCCAACGTTTTTGAACATATCCAATAGTTTTCTTGGGTCTAACATAGCTTTCTCCATATTATTTATCGCTATTGCTAACTGGCAGTAGACAACTAGCTATCACATGCCCAGAATATTGGCTTATGGAGCAGGGATTTCAATACGTTTTACAAAAGTTAAAGAGCATCACTACAGAGCCTGGTTGCTATCTAATGAAGGACCACGAAGGCGTGGTTTTTTATGTGGGGAAAGCTAAGAATCTTCGTGCCAGATTAAAAAGCTATTTTTTCGGCAGCGATACCCGGATATTTGTTCAGTATTTGGAGCAGATCCTTGCTGATATTGAGATTTTGGTGGTGAGAAATGACGTAGAAGCCCTAGTTTTAGAACGCGAACTTATCCACCAATACCAGCC
>DASPVU010000019.1:0-4075 GCA_035622215.1 Myxococcota bacterium
ATAATAAAAAGCAATAGAAGTGTTGTTATGTTTCGTATATTCATAGTCTGTCCAACATTAGGATTTATTAATATATTTCAATAACTATTATTGGCATTTGATATCGCTTTTTATACAGCATAGATAATACAAGATCTAGAGGGACTGTTAATAAAAAATTTAACAAAATTTCTCTTTAAATTCATTTTGTTAACGATTCAACTGGCATCGGGATTAAAATTAAATATCAATAGCTTGTCGATGGCCAAATCTTTCATGGCATAGCCGATACCGCCCACGCCCAGGCCGGAACGGCGGTGTCCGCCAAAGGGCATCCAGTCTACGCGGAAGGCGCTGTGATCATTGATCAATACCGTTCGCCCATAGAGTTTGTTTGCTGCCACAAAAGCGTGATCAATATTTTTGGTAAAAATTGCTGCTTGAAAAAAATATTTTGTATCATTGGCTAACTCGATTGCTTCTGACAATTTCTTATATGGATAGACCGCCACCACAGGCCCAAAGATTTCTTCAGTCGATATTTTATCAGTGAGCTTAGGATCGAAAATAATGGTTGGCTCATAGCATGTTTTGAGGATCCGCTTGCCACCACAAATCAGCTTAGCGCCATGGGCTATGCTCTCATTCACCCATTCTTCGATGCGCGAAAGTTCGCTTTGCGAGATGATGGGCCCCACATCAGTGTCGGGATCTTTGGGATTGCCCACGCGCAAATTGAGAGTTCTTTGTTTAAACTGTGAAACAAAATCCTGAGCGCAAGGTTCGGGAACATAGATCCGCTGCGTTTTTACACAGACTTGCCCTGCGTGGTAAAACGAACTCCTCAGCAATTTCGGCATTATCTCTTGCCAATCGACGTCGTGATCGAGGATCACCGGCGCGAGTCCGCCGTGCTCCAAAGCGCAGTGCGCGCCCGGCGCGAGCTTGGTGCGAAGATACCAGCCCACTCGCGCAGAACCAATAAATGACAAAAAACTTACTCGCTCGTCGGAAACCAATGCTTCGGCAACATCATTGTCTACCGGCAAGTATTGGCAAAAGCCCTCGTCAAGACCAGCTTGGTAAAGCGCATCCACCACGATCTTACAAGTCAGCGGGGTTTTCAGTGTCGGCTTGATAAGAACGGGGCAGCCTGTGACAATACAGGGAATTACTTGATGAATGATCAGATTAAAGGGATGGTTAAAAGCGCTGATGGCCAACACAACGCCGCGAGGCTCTTTTATGGTGTAGGCGTGGCGATGCATGGATGCAGCGTTCAGCTCCATGTTGACTACTTCGCCTTTAAAATGGAAAAGCTCGGAGATGGCGACATCGATGCCATTCAGTCCCCGCTCAAATTCGATCACGGTATCTTTATACGGCTTGCCACCTTCGCTAATCGCCGTGTCAATTATCTGATCACGTTTGCTCTCAAGGATGGTTTTCACCTTTTCAAGCACATCTCGTCGTTTCTCTTTGGTCAGCCAATTGCTTGAATTTCGGAAAAGCTGATATGCCCTATCGAGTTTCAAAAAAGCATCGCTTCGTGAGTCCAGTGAAATTTCTTCCACCAGACTTTGATCAAACGGGTTGATAACCGAAACTCTCTTCATCATCCAACCAGTCTTTCCCAGGCGGCGTTAAATGCCAAGAGCAGCCGCGCTCTTTCTCTATATGGTAAGAACGCGCTTTTGAAGCCGTTGATCAACAACTTCCGTATTTGGTCCATGGTGATGTCGAGATTTTCCATAACCGCCATGATTTCTTCCGTGATTGTGGTATCCGAGCACAAGCGATTATCAGTATTTATCGATACCCGCACGCCATGATCCAAAAATATTTTGATGGGATGTTCGCTTAAAGATTTCACTGCACCGGTATGCCAGTTGCTGATCGGACACGCCTCAACACCGATTCGATGATCAGCGACATAGTCAAGAAGCGCAGGATCCTTGGTAAGCGAGGTTCCGTGGCCTACTCGATGAGCAAATCCCTCGTGGAGAGCTTCGGATATGCTATCCGGGCCACAGCTTTCTCCGGCGTGAAGCGTTATAAATAGATGGTGCTTTTTTGCCCAAAAGATCGCTGCTTGATGATGTTTTATGGGATAACCAGTCTCGGGACCTGCAAGGTCAAAGCCCACCACACCAGAATCACGAAAAGCAGCCGCAAGTTCGGCGATAGCAAAAACGCTTGCATGCGGGTAATTTTTTAGGCCACAGAGAATTTGTTTCACGCTGATATTGAACGCCCTTTCCGCGCGCTCGCTTGCTTTGATGCAGGCTTCTACCACTTCTTTTGAGGTCAAGTTCTTTTTGGTATGAAGATAAGGACAATAACGCAGCTCAAGATGCCAAACATTTTCCGCTGCCGCATCTTCACAGACTTCGAAAAACGCCCGCTCAATGTCGTCGGCATGTTGCAGCACCGCAATCAGAGGCTCGAAGCCCGCGAGATATTCTTCGAGGGATCTACGCACCCGGCCGTATTTCATGTGCTCCATCAGCACCGAAGGCTCATAGCTAAAAAGCGATACGTTATTGCGCTTGGCCAAATCGATCATGGTCTCAATACGAATCGACCCATCAAAATGGCAATGCAAATCGGTTTTCGGCAGCTGTTCGATTAATTTGCGCGCGACATGTTTCATGTTAGACCCACGGGCCCTCCAGCAAACCTTCATCAACGGATGAACCAGGGTTTTTCTTCCATAAAATTTCGCCGTTGTTTTGCCTGCGTCATCTGGCCCCAACAAGTCAAAAATTATTCCGCGCTTAGACTCCAGGTAGAAAGCGTCAAGCTAATGCGATGTACCGCCGCTCCCGAAAATTTTGTCGTAACGCGAAAGCACAAGCGTAGTTACCAGTGATTGAATCGAATCATAGTCGGGCAGGCCCTTATCTCTCCATTTTGACTTGATCTGGAAATCCTTCCCGCCAATGCTAAATTTCAACTCGGTTGATTCGTTGGTTCTAGTCGCGTTTTTGTCTACACCTGGAGGCAGTTTGACACCCGCAGGCCACAAGGGAACTTGCTTTTCTGCAATTGAGCAGCTTGTGCTGGCTACAGACCCTAGGTCACTAAAAAATTGTGCCGTAAAGCCCTTAAGGGCGGTCTCCATGCCCGTGCACGGCTCGGAAGATTTCTTAAATTGATCTCGAAGCGCTTCAGCTTTTTCACCGTCAAATAATAGGATGTTGTTCCTGTAGACAAATGATGAAACCAAATCACGGTAGGGAATACGCACGACCCAAGTCGCGGGACCGCTCGAGCTCGTTGTGTCGGCTGGAAACACCAAATCATCATATTGTTTTGGGAGTTGCTCGACGGTTTTTTGTGGTAAACCTGGCCAAACCAGTTTTCGCGTAACGATTTCAAGACCGCCAAACGTAGCGTGCCCTTTGCCAACGCCGTTATGTGCGCGCCTTACATCGGCGACCAAATCCATGGTTTGAAACAGGTTTGGGTCATAGTTGGGGGTTATATGAGTTCCTGTCACCACGAGGCCTGGTTTTTGTACTAGACGCATATTTTTTAGCTCAAGGCCTAATAACCCTAACTCTTTCAAGAGGTCATTTAGGATGGGCCCATATTTATCTCTAGTAATAGCGGAAAGCTGTTCGAAAGCACTTGTTACGCTCGGTGGGTCATTCTTAGTAAAAGAAAATCTAAAGGTCAGACCCTCTTTATCTAAAACCGAATGGCTTGACGGTCTTTTTTCACCATTTTGTTCTACCGCATCCTCGATTTTGTCGTCCGTCTTACTAGGTTTGTCACCACAGCCCACTAAACTAACCAAGCTTAAGACTGCCAACTTGCTGTACCAGAATTTCACAACACACCCATTTGCTTAATATTATCGATAATCTATATATATCTTTTGCGTTAAGTCAACTGGGTATGACGGATACTAAATATGTTTATTAAACGCGCGAACGAGGATTTTTCTTCCATAAAATTTCGCGGAGTAGCGACAAAGGGCCTGGCATGGGCGCTGTAAATGAGAGCCATTGTTTGGTAATCGGGTGGGCAAATGACAGGGTTTCAGCGTGCAGCGCTTGTCCGGGCAGGTTTAAAATGGCGGTTAAAACTT
>DASPVU010000020.1:0-3375 GCA_035622215.1 Myxococcota bacterium
ACGATGTTGGCAAGCAGGAGCTTGCGACACAAATCCTTGCTCAGGCCGGCAAGGTAGTTGTGGACAGTAGGAGTCAGTGCAGCCAGTTTAGCGATGCCGCGCGAGCGCTGCGTGACGGAGTGCTCGCCAAGGAGAAGCTGATCGAGTTGGGCGAGGTTATTGCGGATCCTAAGCACGGAAGAACCAGCGAAGAGGAAATTACCGTGGCTTGCTTGACGGGCGTCGCGATCCAAGATCTTGCCATAGCCAAATCGATATACGAAGCGATTAATGAATAGCCTAGGGAATCAAGACGATAATTCATGTGTTCTCTGCGCATGGAGTTTTCGACTATGATTTTTCGCGGATTTTTCGGCTGTGTTTTTGCTGCTCTTTTTTGTCTCTCATCATATGCGGGAAGGATCGTTTGGGACGAATACTATGACCCAGAGATGGCCATAGCCAAGGTGAGTTATTTCAGTAAAAAGTTGAACAAAGTCGTCACCGAAGAAAAAAGAAATACCTGGGCTCCGGGCCATGGTATAGGCGGCGCGTATAATCGGCACACCAAGAAGGTGGAATGGAAAGCGTCGTGGAACAATAATAGGTCGATTGCTGGGGTGTATAACCCAAATACAAAAACCGTAGAATGGAAAGAAAATTGGAATTTCGGGCGCCACATCGGAGGAGCCTATAACGCTCGCACCGGCATGATCGAGTGGCGCGAATCTTTCAATCCCGGTAAAAGTATTGCCGGCGTTTATAACCCTGATACCGAAGCGATTGAATGGCGAGAGTCATTCAGGCCCATCCACAATATTTATGGAATCTACGTAAAAGATGATTAAACGTGACGTTACAGCTCACCCGCTAGGTGCATGGTTTGCGTGTTTTAAACGCCATTTGCGTCGGCAGTAAAAGCGAGCTCGTGCAGGCCATTGCTGCCCTTCGCTTTAGTATTAAGGCATGAGAAGGATGCAGTTCCGTCGTTTTGTCTTCGGGTTTGGCATCAGAAGTGTGCCGGCTCTCTCCATAGCTAAGAACATTATCCGTGTAACAACCCACCACAGATCCGCCCGCATCAAAGCTGCATTTGTTTCCAAGGTCCAACCAAAAACCATTGCGATTAAGGCCCTTGTTGTACGGGATTTCCCCGCCGTCAACAAAACCTTCATCGTCTGAATTAAATTCTTCGTCGTCAGAAGAGTCTTCTTCGGCAGAACTGCTCACGCAGTCTGTCGGATCGAAGTCGACGTATCTTATATAAGAAAGGTCACCCGCGGCCACTTGGTGCGCAAAAAGGGCTAGAACTATTATTTTCAAATTAACCATGCGTTCTCATGAAAGGTAAATCCCACCGTCCCTAAAACAATCGACCGTCGACATTTAATCCACTGCGCAGCGTTGACCTTTAAAAAATTTCATGCTCGTCTTCGCAATTATTCATCTGTGATTCTTGCCGAGGCGCTTTTTGCGCTTGTATGAAACTTAGGGAGCAGTATATGCAAATATCCTATCTAGTCTGGACGCTGTCGATATTTCTGATGTTGTGGTCGATGCCTAGTTTAAGCATGGAAAGAGTAAGGAGCGACCCTAAGTCGTCGGAGACAATCCAGAAACCGATGAAGAAGAGAGTGGAGCCAAAAAAAATTAAGAAAAAAATCTCTTTCATGTATGGGCCGCGAGAGAGCCGATGGCAATATTACATTTTTGTCGAGATTGCGTCATTTGACGGCCAAAACTACTTTAATCGTAAGCTCATTGAGAACCTTGCGGCACAGCTTTTACATGGTTCAGGTGGAGAACGCGTTACGGGTACATTTTATGAAATGAGCCAAAAGGACCGAGTGCCTTTCCGCCTCACCCTCAAAGTTATGCCAGGATATGATTTTTGGTAAAAGTAAGCAAAAGTGCTTTTTAGGAAGGTAATTTGTGCTGTTGGTGCCGAGGTGCGATCGTTTGGTTATGTCGTTTTTACTCATTACATTATCGCTTGTCGGGATGTTGGTTGGTTGTGGATCAGGCCCTAGGCCATCGCCCGAGGTTTCGAAAACCACTCCGTCAGAGGAGTTCGATGATAATTTGCCGAGCGTCAGCATCGTTGTGCCGACCTATCCTGCTCGACATATGTTTCATGAGCTTCTTTACCAGTCCTTTTTGCAGCAAAACTATCCTAAGAAAAAATTGGAGTTATTAATTTTCGATAATGGCGATCAACCATCTTTATTCTTCAATTCAGAAACGCGAGACAGAGTGCGTTATCATTATGTCCCGGGCCCAATTTCGCTGGGAGCGAAACGGAATTGGCTCGCGGAAAACGCTAAAAATGACGTTATTGTTAGCTTTGATGACGATGATTTTTATGGACAAAATTACGTATCATTTATGGTTAAATCACTTGATATTGAAAACAAGGTAAAGCTGGTCAAGCTTACGGGGTGGCCCATGGCAAGTTTTGGACCATCAGGAACTAGGTTTCAATTGGACTTTGTTTTCCCGGATTTTACCCAATACGGTTGGGGCTTCAGCTGGGTTTATAGAAAAGGCATCTTTCAAGATAGTAGCTGCCGTTTTGCCGATAGAAATTACGCTGAAGAAGACCCATTTTCACAATGTATTGCCAGCACCTTTGGCGAACCATCAATCAAGCGTATACCAGCGTCGACAAAACCTTTTACGGTGTTGAAGTTCGAAAATCGAGCTCGATATATCGGCGATAATAGTCCTCTCAAATGGTCACAGTTTCACGTGGACAGGAAAATTGCCGTAACTAAAAATGATTACACAGAAGTAGATTGGCGTCATGTTGAACAATATTTTCCGTTATTTAGACTACAGATAAAAACCAATTTGTCTGGTCTTAATCGCGTTCCAATTCCCATCGGTTGCGAGGCGGGGCCATGCGACGCACAGCCTTTGAGACAAGCCTTTATCAAGGAGGCAGGATCCGCTGCGGCGCAAGCTGCAAACATCATAATACCGAGAAAACCCGGCGAGGCCATAAGAGTTGCCACCTATAACGTGCATGAGTGGAAAGATATAAATAACGGTAGCAATATCGCTGCCATATTTGATATTTTAGAGAGTTTTCATGCCGACGTTATTGGGTTACAAGAAGTAACGCTATCTCCTGAAGCACAAAATGCTCTTATGGCGTATAAAGCGAAAACCGGCATGAAGGATGCCTTCTGTAAAGCGGATACTTGGCCGGGAGCACCGTTCGGCAACCTTTTGCTGACTTCTTACGATATGACTGACATCAACAAGATCGATTTGCCCCAATATCAGGAAGGACGTTGCGCGGTTATGGCAGTGATCGACACTCCCTTGGGCAGGCTTAATATTGGCACGGTTCATCTCGATGCGTTTGACACTACTGGTGCTACAAGGATTAAA
>DASPVU010000021.1:0-6360 GCA_035622215.1 Myxococcota bacterium
TTAAAACTTCTTGAGGGTGGGATTTGGGCCAGACTTTTTTTGCGCCGTATAAATCATCTTTGACCAGTGGGTGATTGATATCGGCAAGATGGGCGCGAATCTGATGGGTGCGGCCGGTGTGGAGAGTGGCCCTTAACTCAGTAACACCAAAACCTCGAGAGAGCACTTCAAAACTGGTGTGCGCGAGGCGCACATGGGAGGAGGGCATTTTAGGCGCACTAAGCCCCGTAAAAAATCTTAAGCGATTCTGCGGGTGACGCATGTGGCCGGTTTTTAGTTCAAATCGGGATTCGTCGAGCTCGCCGACACAAAAACAACGATAGATTTTTTGCACGCGGCGATTTTTGAAGGCATCGCTCAAAGCTTGATGAGCCTCATTGGTTTTGGCCACCACCATGACGCCAGAAGTATTTTTATCCAGCCGATGAATAATGCCGGGACGTTCCACATTGTTTATGCACATATCAGGAAAATGATGAAGCAAGGCGTTGCACAGCGTTCCGTTCTTTATCCCTGCACCCGGGTGAACGACCATGCCCGCTGGCTTGTTGATGACCGCAATATGCTCGTCGGCAAATATGATATCCAAGGCAATGGGCTCAGCCGCCATGCAGCTTGCGCTCTTGGACGGCTCCGTTACCATAAAAATGTCATCACCACCCACCAGCTGCGCCGGTTTGCAGAGCGAGCCGCCCTTGTTCACACGGCCTTCGTCGATGACTTTCTTAACATAAGCGCGTGATTGGTTCAGCCTTTTCGCCAAAAAGGCATCAAGCCGCATTCCCGTGTCAGCCTTCTGCGCCGCAATTCTTTCCAAAGTCACCGCCAAAATATTGCCCAAATAAAAATTACTGGGTTTAGTCTATTTATTCATAATCCAGTCACAAGTGGGACCGCAACGGTGGGATAACTAAGGGATCTCACCCAACGATTTAAAGCATATGATCAAATAGTTGCCTGGCATTACAAAAAATGTTAAAGCATTACCAGGAGGTGCCAAATGAGACAAATTAGCGTGAAAATCTCTGACATGCTTTATAAAGAGCTCCAGGAATGGCTCACATATAATCCAGGCCATAATCAATCCGCGGTTATTGCGACGGCCCTAGAGAAATACATTCATGAACCACAACTCTTAAAACCCATTGGTAAAGTCTCCAAAGACGAGCTGGAAGCTTCTTTTCAAAAATTGATGAATGAACACTATGACACAATGAAAAAGCTATCATGATTAGACTCTTAGAGTCTGAGCAGATAATAACTATTAATAAGAAAATATGCCTGCATTTTAAAAACATTCATCATTGTGTTGATCCGGGCAGGGTTGAAAGTGCGTTGCACAGTGCATACTTCCCGGGATCGCCACCATTTAGATATGGCGGCATACCGAAGGTTGCTGGCGCCATGGCGTTCTTTATTGTGAAAGCTCACGCTTTCGTCGACGGCAATAAGCGTACAGGAGCATTGGCATCCACCATGTTTATGGATCTAAACGGATTCAGCCTAAAATATGCCGAAAATCCCGACGCCTTCTATGAGATCATAAACGGATGTGCGGCGGGAACAGTTTCTAAAGAGAAGTTAATTGACTGGTATGATAGCCATAAATTCAAATATCCTTGATTTTAACATTAATATGTAACTCATGAGTATTATATAACTATTTAAATAAGCCAACAAATTATCATGATAAACCGGATAAATATTATATAAATTGCGGCTCATGGGGGCCGAAAATTATGGGGCGGGTATTTGAGATTGTGGCTTGTGTGGTGGCAATGAGTTTGGCTCTGGGCTGTGATGACACGCTTGCGTTGGCAGAGAGCTCCTTTGGTAAATTGCACAGTGTCCGATCTAAGGCTTCTCCGGTGAGTGCGATTTCCATGGGTCGCGATGATGATGATGGTAAGGCTAAAAAATGGCACATAGGCGGCAGTGAGAAATAAGCTCACCGACGCGAAGTTATTACCAGGTCATAGGCGGTTTTTTTCTTCATATTGAACATGGCGGCAACAAGTTTTGCGACATCCTTTGCCGACTCGCCTTGGGCGAGCTGAGTCTCGATAAACTCGCCGATATCTTGAGCCTGTTCGCTTTTTTCCTTGGTTTTATCGCCTGCTTCGATCACGACTACACATTCACCTTTCTCCACTACCGGTGGATCCAAAGGCGAACCCAAAACGCCACGATGAAAAGTTTCATGCAGTTTGGTAAGTTCTCGTGCCACCACTACCCTTCGCGCGCCTAAGAGTAAGAAAAGTTCATCCAAGAGTTCCAGCACTCTTAGGGGCGATTCATAGATAACCAAGGCCAAACCGGCCGAGGCCGCTGACTCGATCAACTTTTTTCGGGCGGTCTTTTTTTGCGGCAAGAAGCCTAAAAAAGCGAAGCGGGTGGTATCAATGCCAGCGCCCATGAGCGCGGTACTGTGCGCTGAAGGCCCCGGAATAACTTCCACCGCAAGGCCTTTTTGCAATACGCCTTGCACCAACAGCGATCCAGGATCGCTGATGGTGGGGCAGCCGGCATCGGAGATTAGTAGAACCTGATCGTTGGCCAAGAGGCGCGCAATAACCACATCGATTCTGTCTCGTTCTTTGTGGGCATCGCAGGAGACCAGCCGACAATCGGGTTTCAACTCGATGTTAAGCGCCTGAATTAATTTAAGGCTGTGTCGAGTGTCCTCGGCGAAAATAACATCGGCGCGTTTGATTTCATCCATGGCCCGCAGGGAAATATCTCGGATGTTGCCAATCGGAGTTGCCAGGATTTTCAGACGAGTTGCCATGCCGCTAGAAATCCTCCAGGCAAAAGGCGTCTTCGATATGCTCAATCACCGGATCGCCGAGATTTCCCCACATGGAGATGACATCAAAGCGGCAATAGGGCAGGGGCCCCTGATACTTTTGCAAAAAAGCCTCGGCGGCGAGCGCAACTTTTCGTTGTTTGCTGCGGGTAATCGATTCTTCGGGAAAGCCATAGGACAGCGTATGGCGATATTTTACTTCAACGAAAACCAGAGTTTTGTTATGGAGAGCCACCAGGTCCAGTTCACCAAATGGATAGACCACATTCTTGGCCACAATTTTTAGGCCACGTCTTTCTAAAAAGGCCGCCGCCACATCTTCGGCTTTTTTTCCCGTTTCTAAAGCCACTACTCGGTGTCCTTAAATGGTGCGAAGCTCAGGCGATGAATCGGGCATGGACCGAGTCTAGCGATTGCCTGCAAGTGCAATTCTGTCCCATAGCCCTTATGACTATCGAAGCCATAGTCGGGGAATTGTTCATGACAGGACATCATCAATTGGTCTCGACGGACTTTGGCAATAATGGAAGCCGCCATAATGTTAGGATGGCGATTATCACCGTTCACCAAGGCATATTGCTTGAAATGGCTTATGCCAGAAACGGTCTGATTGCCATCGATCAAGACGGCGTCCATGGCCTCCTTCGGATTAAAAGCTAGGATGACTTCTTTCATAGCCAGCAAGGTTGCTTGCAGAATATTGATGCGATCGATGGTTCGGTTATCAACCGCCTTCACCGAAACAAAAAGAGCGCGTTCCATGATCTCTTCGTAAAGATCCTCACGCGCTAGTTTTGTTAGTTTCTTCGAATCCTTAAGGCCAATTATGTGGTGTCTTTGATCGAGCATAACGCCGGCGGCCACTACGGGACCGGCCAGCGGCCCTCTGCCGGCTTCATCGATACCCAAAACCCTTTGACCAAAAAACTCGTCACCGGGGGAGGCCATATTATCAACTGATTACGCTGAAGCTTGTTTAGTGGCGAAATCCTGGCGTTCTTTGATGCGCGCCTTCTTGCCGCGCAAATCTCTAAGATAGTAGAGCTTGGCGCGCCTCACCCGGCCAGTTTGCACCACCTCGATGCGCTCAACCCGTGGGCTTGCCAAGGGGAAAACCCTTTCAACACCTTCGCCAAAACTAATCTTGCGCACGCGAATCGAGGCCCTGCTGCCCCCGCGCTTTTCGCCAATTAATACACCTTCAAATGCCTGAACTCGTTCTTTGTCGCCTTCGGAGATACGGAAAAACACGCGAATTGTGTCGCCAACTCTGAAATTGGGCAAATCCGATCGAAGGCTCGCTTGTTCAATTTTCTGAATAATGTTTGGTCCAGCCATAAGAAATTTTCCCGTACGCCAAAGATAATGAGTCGCGTGTACGCTAGTTATAAATAAAGATCAATGGACGCCACGTTGTCATCTTAGACAGGCGCCCTGGGTATACCGCAAACGCCCAACTTTCTTACACAAATCCCAACATCGACACCGGGAATTAACTGTTCGCAGCAGTATCCAAGGGCTCGTTCGCATGGGCAGCCATCAGCTCTAGCATGGCTTTCTTGGCAGAGGCTAATGGCGCAGCTCACCTGGGCTTTGCCACCTTTGCCCGGTTGTTTAACCTTGCGGGCGTACTTAGGGAAAAGGCAGGTCTCATCAGGGTTTGGACAAGGTTTATCAAGGCTGCATTCAAGCTTACAGCGATAGTGAGAAAACACGTCTTCTGGAAAGGATGAGGTCCTAAGCGTCGGCAGGCAACTCAAGCCATCGGCACACGCGTTTTCATCGAGCGGCGCTTCACAGGGCATATCTCTAGAATTTTGCTGCCTCACACAAAACATGCCAAGGGCCGATAGATTTCGCTGCCTAAGCAGCGAGCACACTTCAGGGCCCTCACAGACATCACGCCTTTTTCCCAAGCGATCATCCACAACCGTACCGCATTCTCTTCGGCAGCTGCCTGACTTCGCATCGTCGGTACGCGCAACGCAAAAATACCCTTTTGGACATTCTGCGCGGTGAAGCTTCTCATGGCGTCGTGTACAGGAATCCGGAATCATGTGCGTTGCCGCAAGCATTTTCGGTTTGGATTCACCGTGCGTTATTTGGACACCATAGGTCTCGTCGTTAAACTGCGTGATTGAACGTGCGCAGCCAAATAGCCAAAACAACATCTGCAGTATAACAAGAAAAACCCGCGCAAAGAACAGATACCCCATGGCGCCACTCCCGTCGCCAAAGCACACCATTCTTCTATGGCAAAATCTTGCGGTTTGGTCTAAAAGCTTGGCATTTTGGTATCTTGAGGGATGCCGTAAATCTTGCTGCGGATGGCGCCAACGGTATAGAGCGACCCGCATACTACGATAGTTAAAGACATGGCTCGTGCGGCTTCTAACGTGTTCGGCCAATCGCGAAAGGGAAGGACTGAGTCTTTTCTGAAACCGGCGCGATTAAACAATGACAAAAGCTCTTCTTTTAATAGGGCTCGGGGATTTTCTGGTTGATGTAGCATCACCTGTCTAATCGCTAGGCCGCTTTGGGCCAAAAGTTCGACTTTCGCTAAAGCGTTGTCGCCCGCGAGGGAGCCATAGACCAAGAGTAAGGGATTTTCTCGCAATATTAAATGTTCATTTAAGCCTGAGATCAAAGACGCGATGCCCGAGGGATTGTGGGCCCCATCTAGGAGAATGTTTGGCTCGCCCAAAATTAGCTCAAAGCGGCCGGGCCAATTCACGGTAACGAGCCCTTGATCGATGACCTGGTCGGAGATGATTATTGGGAGCTGCTTTACGAGCGCAATGGCCAAAGACGCGTTGCTTTTTTGGTGCTCGCCGAAAAGGCCCAAGGGCCTTTCGCATGGAGTAGTTTTTAATAGCTTAAATTTGATAGAGGCTTGTGCCCCTGTAATCGCCTCTTCTACGTCGGGCTCTTGCGGAACGGTCACCACGGTTTGGCCGTGCCGCGCCGCGTTTATTTTTTCCGTAGCGATTTCTGCTCGTGTAATTCCTAAAATATGCTGATGATCCAAATCGATTTTGCTCACACCCAAAATATCTGGAACTACCGCTGTGGTGGCATCAAGCCGTCCTCCCAAGCCTGCTTCCAAGATGGCGATTTCTATGTTGTGCCGATCAAAAAGCCACATCGCCATAGCCAATATACATTCGAAGAAACTAGGATTGTCTGCAAGCTTCTCTGCTTTGGCTAAGACGTGCCGTGCGGCTGATACAAAGTCTCGCTCACTGATCATATGACCGTTTAGGCGAATCCTCTCACGCGCTGTACACAAGTGTGGGCTGGTGAAGAGGCCGGTGGCCACGCCTGCGCGCTGCAGTATCGACTCGATAAAGGCGACGGTTGAGCCTTTGCCATTAGTGCCCACGACTTGAATGGTCCGAGGTTTTCGACCTAATCCGATGGCATCAAGCAGCAAAGACATGCGCTCTAGGCCGAGCTTGGGAGAGGTGGCCCTTTGATAAAGCCTTAGGAGCATATCGCGATATTCGCGGTCCTTCCGGTTTGATGTTACAGTGCAGGTCATGGAACATCTCATA
>DASPVU010000022.1:0-2738 GCA_035622215.1 Myxococcota bacterium
TCATTTTTGGCGTGTTGTCCGATGACCACGACAAAGCGACCGAAGGCGCGAAAGCCAAATTTTTGGACGCGCAGAAAATCACGCCTCTTGCGTATTCGCTTCTCTCTCGCCAAGGACAAAGTTCGCGTCCCCAAGTCTTCGCATGATGCCAAACTATTTCTTGTAGGCGACGGGCGCAAGAATCTTTCGGCCTTTTGCTCGGCGGCGGTTGATAACTTTGCGGCCATCCTTCGTAGCCATTCTGCTCAAAAAACCGTGCACCCGAAGTCGTTTAAGATTACCAGGTTGAAAAGTACGTTTCATACTTTATTTACTCCCTCAGAATTGTTTCGAAGGCTGAGATTTTATAACACCACTGTCAAGAGAGCAACACTGCAGAACTAGGGGTTATCTTTATGGCTTTTTAAAACATACAGCGCATGTCATAAAGGTCCGAACCATTAAGCTTGTTTCTTTGGCCAATATTTGGTTCGCTACCAGCGCTAATATGCCAGATATTATCGCTCATCGCTTACCAAATCTTGGCCAAAGCTCCTGCGCTTACTGATTCGGATCTTTATGACATGCGCTGTAATACAAAAAACTGTGAATATAAATGAATTTAGAGATATCTAAATTGTAGATCTATTGGTTGATTATTTAACCAAAAAGGCTTGGGTAAGAAAATGTATGTCACTCAAGGAATGGCGCCCAAACTAAGTAAGCGCACACGCAATGTGGCCAGGCGCTTTCTGATTGGCGCGCTGGCAGGATTCTCGCTGATATTAATCATTCTTGGAAGCAATTTAGTAAAATCCGACAGGTTAATAAGCCTTTTGCCCCAACCTACAGCTGACATTATCCGAGAGGATCTCTTTGAAACACCCATCTCCTTGCTAGATAATTTCTTCGCCACGCGCGTAAACCTTTTTGACGAAATCAGACCGGGCGAAAACCTGCGTTCTGCCCTAACTCGCATGCGCGTGCCGCAAGCGTTGGCGGACCGCTTTTCTCAAGCGATAGGAAAAGCCATCAACCTTAGGCTCCTGCTGCCAGGAGACGGGCTGATGATCGAAAGCTCATCACCCAAAATTCAGCTCTTCGGTGTTAATAACCTGGCGACATTGGCAACAGCGCTAGAGCCACGAGCAATAGAGTTGTTTGCCAAGGACGAGTTTGGCGTCGCCTATCGCATAAGAGCAGAGGTAATAGACCATCCAATTAATGGCGGTATCGAGGTACAGGTTGATAAGCCAACGGTGTATCGGGAACACGCGCTTTTGAATGGCGCCGTTGCCAACAGCATCTATGGCACTATTATAGATAATGGAGGCGATGCGCAGCTGGTCAACAATTTTGCTGAAATATTTGCTTGGCAATTTGATTTTTATAAAGATACGCGAGATGGCGACCGCTATCAAATGATAGTGGAACGTAACGTGTCAGAGGGAAGATTTGTCAATTATGGGCGCGTATTGGCCGCCGAATATGTAAATAATGGCAAACCCCTTAGAGGGTTTTATTTCTCTTCAAAAGATGGTCAGATAGCAGGTTTTTTCGATGATAAAGGGCTATCACTGAAAAACGCCTTTTTAAAGGCGCCGCTCAAGATAGCTAGCATCACCTCTCGCTTTGGCATGCGATACCATCCGATTTTTGGGACAAGAAAGCCGCATAATGGTGATGATTACGGCGCGGCACCCGGAACCCCGTTTTTGGCCGTCGCCAGCGGTTCGGTGACCGACGCGGGATACACCCCATTCAATGGTAATTGGGTCCGAATAAGGCATCTTAATGGTTATGAAACAGAATATTTGCACGCAACCCGTCTTGCGAAGGGTGTGAGGGTTGGTGCTCACGTTAAACAGGGGCAGGTAATCGGATACGTTGGAAGAACTGGCCTTGCTACCGGCTATCATTTACATTTTGGTATGAAAAAAAACGGCAAATATGTGAATCCGTCTTCACAAAAATTTGCTAGAAGCGCGGGGGTTCCACCTAGATACATGGGAGAGTTTAAGAGAAGCATTGAAGCAATGGTTATAGCCCTTAATCGTCAAGGCACTGAAAAACAACAAGTTTTAGCATCAAAATAGATCCTACAACGCATATCATAAAGATCCGAACCATTAAGCTTGTTTCTTTGACCAATATTTGGTTCGCTCTTCCCGCTAATATACGGGATATTATCGCTCATCGCTCACCAAATCTTGCCCAAAGCTCCTGCGCTTACTGATTCGGATCTTTATGATATGCACTGTACAATCATGACAACTAATCCACTACTAAGTCCGAGCAGAGAAATTCTGTGGTTTCGTCATCACATAAAAAGAGCCATCCGTTCCATGTTGGACGGCCAAGGATTTATCGAAATCGATACGCCCTATTTGCTGAATGCCAATACGCCGGATCCCTTCATTGATCCCGTATTCGCTACGTTAACCAACACTAACAATGCAGAAAGGCAGCTTCACACCTCGCCAGAAATTTGGCTCAAACGCTGCATTCCGCTAGGATTTGACAAGATCTATCACTTGGCCCGCGTCTTTCGTGACGACCCTCCTAGCACTTGCCATAGCACCGAATTCACCATGTTAGAGTGGTATCGTGTCCATGCAAAACTGGACGATTTGCTTGAAGACTGCGAAGAAATTTTTGCTAGGTGTTGCGCTATCGCTCACGAAAATAGGATGTCGAGAGTTGAATCTCGCTATTCCATTGAAAGAATCGACCTCGATTTTTTGTGGAAGGAGTTAGTG
>DASPVU010000023.1:0-4024 GCA_035622215.1 Myxococcota bacterium
GTCCAGGAACCTTTTTACCCATAAAAACGGCCAATATCGCCGAACACAAGATGCACTCCGAGTTTTTTGCGCTCGATGAACCCGCCGTTTCTCTCCTTAACCGTGCCAAAGAGTCGAACCGACGCATTATCGCCGTGGGCACTACTTCAATGCGTGTCCTCGAACAAGTAATGCAATGGGCACAAGAACGTGGCGAGAATCGATTCTTTGAATGCCAAACAGAAACATCGCTATTTATCCGACCGGGCCATCGGTTTCTGGCCTGCGATGCCCTGATTACTAATTTTCATACGCCGCGTTCGACGCTCTTGCTCTTGGTTTCGGCCATCCTTGGCCGCGAGCGTGTGCTTAAAGCCTACCAAGAAGCGATTGAACAGAAATATCGTTTTTTTTCTTATGGCGATGCCTGCTTCTTCGATATTAGGAACTGATTGTGACCCAGTTTTCCTATATTATTGAAGAACAAGACGATGACGCACGGGCAGGCACGATAACAACTCCCCATGGACCAATCCATACGCCGATTTTCATGCCCGTGGGCACGCAGGGGTCGGTGAAAGCCCTCTCCCCTAAAGATCTCATGGATGCTTCGGCCGAGATCATTTTGGCCAATACCTACCACCTGATGTTACGACCGGGTCAGGAGTTTTTAAGAAGCTTTGGCGGCCTACACCGTTTTATGTCCTGGGATCGCGCGCTCCTTACGGACTCGGGAGGCTTTCAAGTTTTTTCTTTGAGCCGCGGCAAGCCCAGAGGGCGAGCAAAAACCAGCGGGCTTAGCGGTAGTTTGGTCAAGATCGATGACAAGGGTGTAATCTTCAAAAGCTATCTCGATGGTTCCTTGCACCCCATGACACCCGAAGACAGCATGGACATTCAAATGGCCGTTGGCTCCGATTTTATTATGGCGCTCGATGTTTGCCCCATGGCCAATTCCCCACGTGAAGACATTCGGCAGGCCATGGAAATGACTACCCGGTGGCTCACCCGTTGTAAAAAAGCAATGACGCGCGACCAATCCAGGCTCTTCGGCATCATTCAAGGCGGCATTCATGAGGATTTGCGACAAGAGCATGCCCAAGCGGTGCTTGAACATGATTTGTTTGGCTATGCCATCGGTGGACTAAGTGTCGGCGAAAATCAAGAGGATATGTGGCGCACTGCCAACTTTACGGCGAAACTTCTGCCTCTCGACAAACCTCGATATTTAATGGGGGTGGGCACGCCCGACGACCTTCTCGATGGCATCAAAGCTGGCATAGACATGTTTGATTGCGTCATGCCAACCAGGAATGCCCGCAATGGCACTCTGTTTACCCATGAAGGCAAGCTCTCGATCAAAGCCAGGGCTTTTCAAGCTGACTCATCACCCCTGGATGACCAATGCCCCTGTTATACGTGTACTAATTTTTCGCGTGCCTACTTGAGACATTTATATATAACAACGGAAATACTCTATTATCGTTTAGCTACGCTGCATAACGTAAGCTACTACATGAAGCTAGTGCGGGATGCCAGAAGCGCGATTAAAGAGAAACGGTTTTTACAGTTCTTTCGCGAGCGTAAAGCCGCGCATCGTTCTGCCCATTGATTACATGGGCGATAAATGGCATCAAAGCGTTACGGAGGATATTATGTCGGGTCCCATTGTGATTACAAGTTTTGCCCAAAGTGCGGGTGGCAGTGGAATCTTGAGCACGCTGCTCATGTTCGGCGCCATGTTTGCCATCCTTTATTTCATCTTGATCAGGCCTCAGCAAAAACAACAAAAGAAGCATCAGGCGCTGTTGGCTGCTTTAAAAAAGGGCGATGAGGTAATTTTATCATCAGGAATTATGGGTAAAGTTTTCGCGGTTGAGGATCGCGTGGTGATAATCGAAATCAATGACAAAACTAAGTTTCGCGTTTTAAAGCAAGCAGTGCAAGGTTTAGTGGGTCCAAGCGAAGGCGACACGGCAAGCCTCCCTAAACCGAAAGACCAAGGGCCGGTGTCATAACGCGCCAGAAATTAACTTTCTACGATTGGAGAAAACATGCAGACTTCCTGGAAGCCACGGCTGCTTGTAGCGCTAGCAGCGCTTGCTGTGGCTGTTTATTTTCTTATTCCTTCCTTTGTCTATTTTTCACTAGATGAGAACGCGATCAAAGAGGTTAGAGAAAACAAGAACGCCTTCACGAAATACGTGCCATCATGGGCGCCTAAATCGCATATTGTGCCTGGCCTTGATTTACAGGGCGGCATTCATATCGTTTTAGGGGTGGACCTGGAAAAGGCCATCAGCGATAAAACCGCGCGGGCGGCTGACCGTCTAGTGGAATTTGCCAAAAGCGAAGGCATAAATATTGCCTCCATTAGACAATACGGCGAAAATCCCAGTCTGCAAGATCACATAGAAATTACTCTCGCGGCCAAGGCGGATGTGGATGCCTTCAAAAGCAAGGTATTAAAAAAGTTTGCTGATTTTTCCTTCGTGACGGCCAATGACAGCAAGATATCCTTGGAGCTTGCGCCAGAATTGGTTCAATCAATTCGACATGACGCCGTGAATCAGACCATCACCACCATCACTAATCGTATCGATAAATTGGGCGTGACCGAGCCATCGATCTCGAGGAAGGGCGACGATCTGGTACAGATTCAACTCGCAGGGCTCGGTGATCCTAATGCCGCCAAGGAGCTACTAGGTCGCACGGCTCAGCTGCAATTTCAAATGTGTGCCGACGACACGACGTTTCTCAAAGACCTCAAGGATCTGCCAGAGGGTGTTGAATTGGTGGAGAGCGGTTATTCGAGGCCAGATTCTACGGGAGGCAAAGATTATTTCCTAAAATTTAACGAGTCCCGCTTGGCTGATGTTAAGGCCTATCTCGCCGGCAAAGTGCCTGCAGACTTCGTCGTAAAATATGGCCAAACTGGGCGCGCGGGTCTGAGCGATAAGGAAATGCGCACTTACACCCTCGAGCGAAAAGTTCAGCTCACCGGTGATGATTTGGTAGATGCACGGGTATCGCCTGGTACTGACACCAATCCGCGCCCAGGAGTTAGCTTAACCTTTGGGCCTGCTGGCGCCAAAATCTTCGCTGAACTTACGGCCGCGTCTGTCGGTAAGCGCATGGCCATTGTGCTCGAAGACACGGTAGATAGCGCGCCGGTAATTAATTCGAAGATTCCCGACGGCAATGCTCTCATCAGCATGGGCGGCGGACGTAATCCGCAAGAATCGCTGCAGGATGCCAACCAACTGGCCCTTGTGTTGAAGTCTGGTGCCCTGCCTGCGCCCGTCACCTTTCGCGAAGAAAGAACCGTGGGGCCATCACTTGGTAAAGAATCAGTGGAGCAAGTTAAAGTTGCCTATGTAGTTGGCGCCTTAATCATCGCGCTTTTCATGATGTACTATTATCGCTTGGCTGGCACCTTCTCGATCATCGCCGTGATTTTCAACGTGGCTTTTATTTTGGCCACCATGTCGTTTTTAGGCGCAACGATTACCCTGCCCGGTATGGCCGCCTTGCTGCTGACTATTGGTGTTGCCGTAGATGCTAACGTCATCATTAACGAGCGCATCCGTGACGAATTGCGCCTGGGAAAGATTCCCCGATCCGCGGTGAAGGCGGGCTACGATGCGGCCATGAGCGCCATTATGGACGCCAATATTACAACATTTATTGCGGGCATGGTCTTGTGGCAATTCGGTACAGGGCCCGTACAAAACTTCGCAACAATGTTGATGATCGGTACCGTGTCGTCGGTAATCACGTCAATTTTTGTCAGCCGAATTTTCATGGACATGGTAACAGCGCGTGGCCAAAAGACATTGTCGATCTAAAAGAGAGCGAGGATTAACATGAAATTTGTCAGAATTTTTGACCCAAAATCGAACCTGAATTTTGTGGGTTGGTTTAAATACTCATGGATGGCGACGGGGATCTTGATCGTTGCGTCCATCGCCGGGCTATTAATGATAGGCATGCCCTGGGGTATCGACTTTCTCGGTGGCACGGAAATGCAAGTGAAATTTCAAAA
>DASPVU010000024.1:0-8002 GCA_035622215.1 Myxococcota bacterium
TTTAATGCGTATTTATATGATCAGATGAAGAAGGAGCTTTCGGGCCCCGCCGAAAACGGTGATGTGGCAAAACGCCTGGCGTTAACCTGCCGCCTCGATGCAGGATTAACCAAGGATCCATCACAGCTACCGCAAAAGAAACCATCCTTAATTAAGCGAACAATCTGGTTTGCGGTAGCAGCTTCCTTATTAATCCTCGGGCTTGACCCGAGGACCTGGCAACTTCTATCGCAAGGAACACACGAGGCCCCCCCCATAACCGCAAAAACATCAAGCGAATCACCCGAGCCCGTAGATCTCACCGCGCCCGATCAAACCTTGCCTTATGGCCCGCTATTTCTGAAAGAACCAGAACGCCCAGAAATTAATATCCCAGATAAGAAAGCCCTTAAGGTTTCTATGCAAGAGATAGCCATCGTGGTCTGGCCTTTCGCTAACATTTTTCTTGACGGCAAGCTTTTGGGCGAAGACAAAAAAAGTCTGTCGCTTAGGCTCAGCCCAGGAAAATATAAACTGACCTTCGCCCATCGCTACGCCGCCACCATAGAAAAACTCATCACGGTCAAAGACACAGCCTCACCCATGGAAATCAATGTCCAGATGGTTAAGAGCAAACCCGCGTTTTTGCGAGTTGTCACCAACATCGATGCCGATGTGGCAGTGGGTGGAAGCTACAAAGGCTCCACCAAAAAAAGCGTGAGTCGGCCGGTAGTTATCCCTCTTCCCGATAAGCATCATTCACAAATCAAAGAAGTTTTCCTGTCGAAAGATGGCTATCAACCTGTTATTTTGGAAGTGGAATTTGTCGCGGGGCAGATCAAAGACCTTTCAATCAAGCTTGTCCCCATATCTTAGGAAAAGCCATGACAGCGCTTCTAAAAAGCATGGGGACCCTTCTTATGTCCCTGCTAATAGTAAAATCAGGTCTTTCCACCAATAGCGCTAAAGAGGCGCTGCATGAGAGCGCCACACAGTTCGACAAGGGTCATTATAAAAAGGCACTCCTGCTGCTTAAGAGCATCAATATTCGTAGCGATTTAGATAGCAGCGACGACATGAAACTAGCCTTTAAGATCCGTGCTATTTGCTATGAAGAAACTGGGGACGTACCGCACGCGCAGGAAACCCTTCGGGATCTTCTCTTTCTCGACCCGTCATATCAATTCGATCCCTTTGATACGCCAACATCGGTGCTTGAGCTGGCTGAGCAAGAAAGAGCTCTAATCGACAAAAAGAATCAGCAAATGGCATCGAAAAAAATCGAAGCCCAGGCTTCGCAAAAGCTGGACGAACAAAAACCGCTGGTGGAGCTTGAAAAAAACTCGCTCTTCGTGGAAAGAAAGCCTCGCTTCGTCACAACATTGTTTCCGGCGGGGCTTAATCATTTTTATTTGGGTTCACCTATCAAGGGTGGAATCTACCTATCGCTCCAAACACTGGGACTGGGCACGAATATTTTGGCGTATTGGTGGAAGCAATCTTATCTGCAGAGCTTTGGCAGTGGCCTGCTTAAAGATCAGAACAATCGCGGCAGATTTGAAACCGCACAAATGATTCAATACATTGGTCTAGGCGCTATGCTGATCGGCTACGGCGCGTCCGTCATCGACGCTGTGCTAGAATGGCAGGCGACATCGTCATGGCGAGCCCCTATTGGGGGCGTGGCCATCCAGTAATGGCCTGGACACTTAGAGCTGGATGGCCACGGAGACTCCGCCTCCTCGCCATGACGAAGAAAGGATAAAACTATGCCATATTTATTGCTCACCGAAGCAAACGGCAGCAAAACCACCATAGGCATTTTTAAGCGCTTAACCAGCTTGGGTCGTGGCGACAAAGTCGATATCAATTTAACAAGCGCAGGCTTTGACGGTGTGTTTGCCTATATTAGTCAATCGGCCAAGGCTTTTACCCTGGTAGTGCCAAAAAGTCCCGCCACCGTCTCGATCAATAATCTTTCTGTTGCCCAACATGAGCTACATGATCACGATAAATTTCTCATTGAAAACATAAGCTGTCAGTTTTTTTTAGGTGATCCGCCGCCCATCACCAATGACATAGAAAAAGAAGCCTCTGTTGTACTGGCCTATAAACGTATGCTGGATTTCTCCAAAACTCTGGCAAAAGAGAAGGATATCGGCGCCCTGCTAAAAAAGCTCTTGCAGGAAATCACTCAGCTGACAGGCGCAGAGCACGGGTTTTTGGTCCTGATAGAAGACGGCAAACCCACGGTAAAAGTGAGTGAGCCCAACAATGAAGACGAGCATAGCGCGCTCATTGGACCCATGAGCGATTCCATCGTTAAAAGTGTGATCGAAAAGAAAGAGCCCGTGGTGCTTAGCAATGCTCTCAATGATCAAGAATTTTCTTCTTCCTTATCGGTGATCAATTATCGACTTACGTCCGTCATGTGCACGCCCCTCACTTATCAGGGTCATACCTTTGGCGCCATTTATGTGGGAAACAACTCGTTTGTTAATGCATTTGACCGCCACAGCCTGGAGCTCATGACCATCTTCTCGAGTCAGGCAGCCTTGTTGGTGCAGAATGCCCTTCATATCAACGCACTAAAGAAGCGCACCAAGAAGCTCATGGAGAGCTTGGAGCTTACGAAATTTGGTGGGATGATTGGCGGATGCCATGGTATGCAGGCGGTCTTTCAACAGGTGGAAAAAATTGCGTCCACCGACATTAGCATTCTCATTGTCGGTGAACCGGGCACGGGCAAAGAACTCATTGCCCGCGAAATCCACCATCGGTCGGCCCGAAATGCGGGGCCTTTCGTCGTATTTAGCTGTGGAGCCATCTCCGAACAGTTCTTAGAGAGTGAGCTATTCGGCGCAGTGCGCGGCGCCTTTTTAGGAGCCACGCAAACGCGCACAGGTAAAGTACACGCGGCACACGGCGGCTCGCTTTTCTTGGACGAAATTAGTGAACTGCCAGAACATCTTCAGATAAAGCTTTTGCGGGTTATTCAGGAGGGTCACGTCACCAAACTCGGCGACCAAAGAAGTGAAGCGGTAGATCTTCGGATCATGGCCGCCACAACCCGCGACCTATTAAACGTTGTGCAGCAAGAGCAGTTTCGCGAAGACCTTTATTATCGGCTCAATCAGATGGAAATCAAGGTGCCGCCGCTTAAAGAAAGGGGCAATGATATCTTAGTGATGGCCAATTTCTTTTGGCAAAAATACGCGAAAATTTATGGGAAAGATGTCATCGGCATGGAAGAAGAAGCGCAAAATGCCCTGCTCAACTATGACTGGCCGGGCAACGTGCGGGAGCTAGAAAACCGCATACGTCGCGCCATTGTGATGTGCGATCATCAAAGAATCACGGTAACCGATCTCGACATTGTCGCCAACGCTTCCTCGAAAATCCTGCCGCTTGCTTCTGCCTTAGAAAAATACCGTTCTCGCTACATTAACGAAGCACTTGAACGAAATGCGGGAAATCGCACCAAAACCGCGAGTGAACTAGGCGTTGATCCGCGCACCATCTTTCGCCATCTGGAGACCAAGAAAAAAGATGCGGAGGTTTGAAAAAAAATTCGTCTTGGGAGAGAAGATTTTGCTGAGCGGGCTGATACTCGCTCTCAGTCTTTGCGCCTGTGTGGATTATATTAAAATCGCCGAGGACAACACGCTCGGAGAAACCTTTCGCTTTGCTCCCGTTATCGATACTAAGCATCTAAGCCCTCATCCCTCCCGTTTATATGAAACAATTAGCGTGGGAAAAAATTGTCACGGCGTCGTATTTTTAGTGCCGCCCATACAGGATCGCAATAAAAAGGATCGGCTTTATTACTTATGGTTTCTCGATAATCGCCTCGCCGGGCCACGCTCTATTATCGAACCCGAAGCGAGAAGTTCCGCAGTGGTGAGTTTGCGTATCGACCAGCAATTTCTCCTATCCCACTTTGAAACCAAAATTCCCGGAAATTTCTTTGGTCGCACACATGTCGTCGAGTTTTTTGTATCGGACGTGGACTACATTATACCGGAGAGCCGGTTACCTAATGAGGCAAAGAAAAGCAATGAAGACTATGCTTATTGGATCGTTTCGTTTAGCAACGATCCCTGTTAGGTCGTCTTGGACGGTCATATTGCAGTGCGTGGGCGTGCTTCTATTAACAGAAGCCTGTGACCCATCATCAAACCTAAAAGCGATCGGCGAATCACAAATCGACTACAACTGCCAAAACAAGTGCGAGCAGCATGATTTTACCACGTTCTCCGGCAAGGCCGTGCATCTGGAAATAGAGCCCATCGGAGAAATCGCTCAGGTCTTTTACTATGTTGATACAAAAAATCTGAAAACCACGCCGATCACCTTGAGGAACGTCATAAAAGTCAAAGGTCGCGCCCCGGGAGCAGAGTCGCTCATTCTCGCAAACCTTGAACCGAACTTCGAAGGAGGCGATTTTACCGATATCATCGCCCTACCCATGATAAACAATACAGATTTTCTAACTCCTCGCCTGCAAACCAGAAAAGCCCATCTTACCAGCGCGGGCTATCAAATCGAACTTTTGTCTGAGCTATCTTATACACTGATCTTAAATCCGGGAGGTTTTGGTTCCCGCGCTCCGATTCATGTGAATCCGGGAGTCTTAACATCTAATCAAAATCTGAACTTTCTCGTAGATGCAGCAACTGTCAAAGGCAGAGGCCGCGTCATATCAGATAACCCCGACCTCTTCGCGCGTTCAGACCTTCCCATCATGCGCGTTCGACTCATGCAAGGGCCGAGGCTGGCGTCCTCTGTCGCCGAGATAGATCACAGCGGAAGTTTTTCTTTGAGTGTCACAAAACCTTTGTTTCACGATCTTGCAGAGCAGCCTCTTAATTTGGTGATTGAACCCATCGATACGGAAAGCGCATTACCACGCATCAAGCAGAAGCTAAGTTATGAAACGGTCCAGCGTGATTTCGACCTCGGCGTGATTAGCCTTGGCGATCTAAAAAAGCCGCTCTCGACCACCATCGATATACGGGGTTCAAATAAATCGATCATTGGCCATGCATACTTGTACTTGAGCGCGCGCGTTGGCCAAGGCAGCAATCTCATCAAAAAGCAGGTGGCCGCCTCAGGAACTGCCGAAATTCATGAACTTTTTGACGGCCGCTATAATATCGCCGTCCTTCCTCCCTTTGACAGCCCCTTTGCCATGCGGCTGCTAAGAGACGTGGAATTTGAGGCGGGAAAAGACAGCAAATTGTCCATTACCCTCGATCGAAGAAAAGAGCTTTCCGCCACAGTGACCGGTCCTCGCGGCCAGGCCATTGGTGGCGCGCAGATCGAGTTATTAAGGATCGGAGAAATTGGCAACTTGGCCAGCGAAGATATTTATGACGATATGCTCTTTAAGCTCACCGCTGTTACAAGCGAAGATGGGCGAGTCTGTCACCGCAGGTTTGGCTTTAGCACTTCGGATAATGATCGTTGCGACAACTTGCTGCTCGATGAGGGCCGCTATCTGGCCCATATCATCCCGCCAGCTGGTACCGAACTTGCCCACCTTTGGCTCACCTTTGATTTTCCAGAAATCCAGGAACTCGCGCTAGTCTTAGAGCAACCAGACGTTTTGGTAGGGCAAATTGTGGCATCTGATCAAACTCCGATAAAAAGCGCCTTTGTTACGGTGTACTTGGCCGAATCGAATCCCCATAACCAAGCGAAAATGATAGGAAACGCCGTGACCGATGATAGGGGCTTTTTTCGCGCCTTTGTGTCATCCCACTGAAATGTTATGCGCGGCTACGGTGTTCTAATACTTGTCATGTCCATCTTGGTTACTATACTTACGGCTTACAGCACCCTTTTTAGGACCCCATGGAGGCCCCGGTGACAGGATCAAAACAACAACCGGACACAACCACTCCTAGCAATTTGCCAAGCGAGCTTCCCATATTACCCCTGCGCAATAGCGTGTTTTTTCCTGGGGCGGTAATGCCGCTCACGATTGGCCGAACCAAGACCATTCGACTCATAGAAGAGGCCACCAAAGAAAAAAGCCTGTTAGGTATCATTACCCAGCGCGCCCCTGAGATCGATGACCCAAGCCTTACCGATATGTATCAGATCGGCACTGCCGCGCGCATCATCAAGCTAGCTCGAGCCGGTAAAGATGGGTTTAATATTGTCGTTGAAGGTATTTGCCGCTTTAAGGTGGAAGAGTTCACCCAAACCGACCCATTTTTTACGGCGAAAATTTCGCCCCTGATCGATGAGGGCGCAAGCGATGTGGAAGTGGAAGCCCTATCGCTTAACCTACGCAATACTGCTCGCGAAGTGATCGATTTATTGCCTGAAATTCCGGTAATGGCCAAACAGCTGCTCGATTCGATTACCGCACCAGGCCATCTAGCCGATCTGATCACGGCCAACATCGACGCCACCATCGAAGAAAAACAGGATGTACTAGAAGCAGTCGCGCTGAAAAAACGGCTGGTGAAAGTTCTGGAATTGCTTAACCGTCAGTTTGAGGTGCTGAAGCTTTCCAATAAAATTAATACCCAAGTCAAAGGCGAGATGAGCAAGACGCAGCGAGAATATTACCTGCGCCAACAGTTAAAGGCCATTCGCGAAGAGCTAGGCGACAAGGACGATGAAGAAAACGGCCTCGAAGAACTAAAGAAACGTTTAAAAGACGCAAGCCTTCCCGAAGATGCGGAAAAAGCCGCCAAGCGCGAACTTAAGCGCATGACGAATATGCAGCCCAGCCAGGCTGAATACACGGTGGCCCGCACTTATCTGGATTGGCTAGCCGATTTGCCCTGGTCCAAATCCAGCAAAGACAATCTTAACCTCGACAACGCCAAAAAGATTCTAGATGGCGATCATTACGGCCTTGAGCGCATCAAAAAACGCATCATCGAATACCTGGCCGTACGCAAACTTAAAGACGATATGAAGGGTCCGATCTTGTGCTTTCTGGGCCCGCCAGGAGTAGGTAAAACCTCGCTCGGTCGCTCCATCGCTTCGGCCTTGGGCCGAAAATTTCACCGTATGTCTTTGGGAGGCGTGCGTGACGAAGCCGAGATTCGCGGTCACCGTCGAACCTATATTGGCGCGCTGCCTGGGCGTATTGTGCAGGGCATGAAGAAATCAGGCACCAATAATCCCGTATTTTTGCTCGATGAAATCGACAAGCTGGGCCATGATTTTCGTGGCGATCCTTCTTCGGCACTTTTGGAAGTTTTGGATCCCGAGCAAAACAGCACCTTTAGCGATCATTATCTTGATGTTTCCTTTGATCTGTCCAAGGTTTTGTTTATCGCCACCGCCAATGAGACCGATACGATTCCCGCCGCCCTCAAGGATCGCATGGAGGTAATTGAGCTTCCGGGCTACACCTACGAAGAGAAGCTCAATATTGCCAAGCAACATTTGCTACCCAAGCAGGTCGCGGCCCATGGCATCACGGCCGACAACATCGAAATCCCGGATGAGACCATATTAGCCTTGGCTCACGGCTATACGCGGGAAGCAGGCGTGCGCAATCTTGAACGAGAAATCGCCTCGGTGTGCCGTTATGTTGCCGTGCTCGTGGCCAAATGGAGCCAGGATCAGCAGGATAAGGCCTTTAAAAAGATCGTGGTAGACAAGGCTTTGCTGGAAAAGGTCTTGGGACCAGAGCGCTTCTATAATGAAAGTGCCGAGCGCACTTCTATTCCCGGCATAGCTACTGGCCTGGCCTGGACTGCCGCGGGCGGTGATCTTTTGTTTATCGAGGCTACGCGCATGGGTGGCAAGGGCTCTCTGATCCTGACGGGCAAGCTGGGAGAGGTGATGAAAGAGTCAGCTCAGGCAGCACTTTCTTGGGTTAGGAGCCGTGCCGCGGATTTATCTCTCGCACCCAACCTTGATGCTCATTTCTTGGAAAAAACCGATATTCACATTCACTTCCCGGCTGGCGCCATCCCAAAAGATGGCCCCTCGGCCGGTGTGACCATAATTAGCGCCCTAGTTTCCTTGCTTACCGGGCGCCGGGCTAAAC
>DASPVU010000025.1:0-2650 GCA_035622215.1 Myxococcota bacterium
CTGAAAGCCGGCTGTCAGTTTGTCCAGATCGAGGAAGCCAGAAGGGATGCCGGTCACAGCATTGCGGTTCTCGATCAGGGCCATGTATTTTTCTACGGCGATCTTCGACAATTCTTTAAGCGAAATCACACCCTTTTTGGCGGTGGTTTCTCGGATCGACATGATGGCCTGCTCGGCCTGGTCCAGCACTTCGTTAACGTCGTGATTTTGTGCATAGGCCGCTTCAGTGATGGCCTTGGCTGCGGCAATCAGCCGTCTTAATGCGGACTTGCCCTTAATCAGACGCACATAAGACATTACCGCCGCTGAAGTCGGCAAGAACTCTTCGATCACGCTGAGAGTGTTTGCGCCAATGGTCTCGAGCTTGCCATTGATCATCAGGTGGTTGGCCACCGTCACCACATCGATGGGCTCGTGTTTCTCATAAAGCTCAAGCATCGACTGGTAGATCGAGGAATGGTGAGGATGATGAAAATCCGAAGGCGTGACCGACTCCGAGCGCACGGCCTCCATGGCATCGGGATCGATGAGAATGCTACAAAGTATGCCTTTTTCCGCATCAAAGGATTGCGGTGGACGGTGCTTGCCCAAGACCTCGTCCATGGTGGCAAAGTCCAATGACGAAGTCTGATTCATTTTTTTAGAAAAGATCTCATCTATGGGCACACGGTCCGACACAAACATTATCCTAGGGAGCAAGACAGTTTATTTGTAATGGCGAGAAGGCGATACTAAAATATGTCTACGCAACAATGCCCGCCCGCCATGTCAATAATATTGATTTATTGGTAAAAGATTTCTCCCTTGCCTTTTCTTGCGGTTCAATCACAATATAAGGCTATGCATTTAAAAAAATTTAGTCCTTCGGCGCAAAAAGTATTGATGCAGTGCCGCAGCCTGGCTCAAAAAAACCACAATCTTCTGGTTGAGCCCGAGCATCTGGCGTTAGCGCTTTTAATGACCACTGAATTGACGGAGCTTTTAGGCAAAAAAACGACTGAGCACAAGGAGCTTAAAACGGCTCTCTTAAAATTGGTCAGCAATTTTCCTGTGGGCGTGTCTGTAGATCCGCATTTCTCTTCGCGGCTAATTCAGGCGCTGGGTGCGGCTGATGCGCTTTCCATTAGCAAGGGCCATGAGAACATCTTCGTAAGCGACCTTTTTCTAAGCTTGCTCGAGAATCGCGACAAATACGGTGCCTTAGGTGGTGTGTTCGCCAAGTATTTTTTGGGAACGACAGAAGAAGCGAATCAAATAAAAGATCAGTCGAAAGACGAAAAGTCTCAACTTTTTCCGCTTAATGACAATATTAATTATCTCATTAAGACTGAGCAGCTAGATCCAGTATTCGGCCGCGATGCTGAAGTGGACCGAGTGATACAGATTCTCGCGAGAAAGACGCGCAACAATCCTATATTAATAGGCGAGCCTGGAGTGGGTCGTACTTCCATAGTTTATGCGCTAGCCAAGCGGATTGTTGAGCAAAAAATTCCAACCTATCTGGTAACCAAAGAGATAGTTGCGCTTGACGTGGCGGCCTTGATTTCTGGTACAACACTGCGAGGGCAATTTGAAGAGCGAGTACGAAAACTAATCAACGACCTGTTAGAGCACCAGGGACAATACATACTTTTTGTGCGCGATTTGAGTACGTTGATGGGAGCGGGTGGCGATGGCGCATCTGATGCGGCCAATCTATTGAAGCCGAGTCTTGCGCGAGGCGTTATTCAGTTAATCGGTTTGGTGACCCCGGATGCGTATAAAAAACGCATTGAAACGGATCCTTCGTTTGAGCGATATTTTCAGCCAATTTGGATTAATCAACCGGAATTTTCCCAATGCCTAGAAATTCTTTTGGGCTTACGGGATCGATATGAACAATTTCACGGCGTATTTATCGATGACGATGCAATATCTGCAGCCATTGAGCTTGGCTCACGTAACATAACTGGCGGTGTATTACCTGAACTTGCCCTCAACGTGCTTGATGAAGCCTGTTCGCGCCATCGGGTAAGTATCGATGCTCAGCCCAAGGTGCTTACCGATCTTCAGGATCGCGTGATCAAACTAGAGATGGATTTGGTAAGGCTTCCTTTGGGCGAGAAAAAAGGCAAAAAGGAAGCGCAGCTTAAAAAAGCGCGTTCGATGTTAAAACAACAGACCGAAAAATACGAAAAAGAGCGATCCATCATTGAAACCATGCGGGCCATCAAGGGCGAGATAGTGGAACTTTCGTCGGTTGTCAGCAAAGAAAAATCCAAAGGTGATATTAAAAAAGCGGCAGATTTTACCAACAAGAATATTGCTGATTTGCGACTGCAGTTTCTGCAAAGTCAAAAGGAGCTTTTGCGCATTAAAAAGAGCGAGCGCTTTATTGACCCCTGGGTCAAACGCGACGACATTGCTCAAGTAATTTCGCAAGAGACCGGCATTCCTATGCAGCGGATGTTGCAATCGGAGCGGGAAAAGCTCGCCGAGATGGAAGAGTGGCTGTCGGCGAGTGTTATCGACCAGAGCCAAGCGATCACCGCGGTGGCCAACGCCATCAGGCGTGCACGGGCAGGGCTTAAAGACCCAAAAAAACCTATCGGCAGTTTTTTGTTTTTAGGGCCGACGGGAGTCGGCAAGACGGAGCTTGCGCGAAGCCTTA
>DASPVU010000026.1:0-3884 GCA_035622215.1 Myxococcota bacterium
CCTAACGAAAAAACATGCGATGGGCACCATGGAATCATTTGTTGTGACCTATCCCGTTGATAGACCCATGGACGGCCGCCCGTTAACGGAAGAAGCCAAGGAGCTCATCGGGCCCTTGCTTAACAGCGTCTATGATGTGGAAGAATTGAAACTTGATCACAAACGCGTAAAACTCGATCGCATAACCAAGGCCAACCTCGATCCACTAACCTTTGAGATCTACGGCGTAAACGATATATGCGAACACACTGAGCTGAACACATTCAAAATGACCATAACCCGCAATGTCGACGAGCGAAGCCGGCCATCCTACAGCACCGTCCTCGTCCATCCCTATAGCGAAGCTCCTTAGGAGGGGATCCTCGGGTCTCGGCTCGAGGATGACAATGGTTTTTTATTTGGGAGTGATGGCGGAGGCTCGCATAAAACAGAAGTTGCCTTCGCGGTAGAAGGTTTTCGGATCTAGCTTGGGGGTCACTTTTTTAAATGTGGCAAAGGCTTGCGCATCGTCGGCGCTTTCCAAGTCCGTGTTCTTCTTAAATGGAATGTATACGAGCGGCACGTCGCCTGCGCGTACGGTTCCTAGACATCGTTTAACTTCTGGCGTTATTAGGAAAAAGGCCATGCCGCCTTTTACGGGATGTGGAAACTCATCGATATCATAGGCTTGATCTGTCACTTCAAATTCGGCATTGCGTATCAACAAATTATTGCATGAATAAAGCGGTGGCGTCTTTTTCGATTTTGGACGACATTGGGAAACAATGGGTTGTTTTTCAACTTCTTTCGGCTTTATTACCACTTTTACCTGACGCAAGTAGCAGGTTTTACCCACTTTATAAAAGCTATTGGGGTTTAAATTGGGGATTACATTGAACTCAGCCGCGAAACTTTCGGCATCTTGATAATCATCCAAACCGACGGTGTGATAGGGAACGAAAATTCTGGGCTCGAGACCTGCGCGCACAGACTTTCGCTTTATTACCTCGGGCGCTAACAAAGAAAATATTGCACCTTTTTTGTCGGTGGAAAAAGCTTGGAGAGGATATGCTTCTCTTTTAAGCTGATATTCTTTAATCTTATTCTTTAGATCCGCGCAAACATCTACACCTTTTTGTTTAGCCCCAGCGCCTTGCAAAGTCATACTTGCCAATAACATACCGAAAATACTAATTTTTAACATAAAATAACATCCTGGAATTGGGTTATTATATGTAGTTATATTTGATCAACACTCCATGCAAGAATGATCTATAATTGCCGGCAAGCACTTATTGATAGCTTTCTAAGTTTGGATCTGGGTCGCTGTAGCTCGTCTGATCGTAGGGGCCACCATCAAGAAAGGGATTACCACGATATCTGTTTTCCAGGCGGCGCCCGTTTTCACACTCGTTACTATGAGTTGTCGTCGCTGGCGGCGCGGTATTTAGATATGGTTGATATGTGGTCGACGGTTTGAATTGGGTGCAGCTACTGCAACAGCAGCGATACGAATTAGTATTGGGTGCTAACGCGTAAGTTTCTTCTAGGTCTTCTTCGATGTTGCTTCGGCTACTTTCTTTCACAGCGGTTTTAGCTGCATCGACAAACTTCTTTGGTTCAAGCACAGTCCAAGTCGGCTGCTTCTTTTTCCCCAGTCGGCATTTGCTTTCCCGATTGCGGGATTTGCACGCTTCGCAGGGAAGAGTGTGACTACAACGTAGGTGTTTTTTTCTGCACGGAATACAAGCATTTTTTACGTTTGGTTGTCCGGACTTTGGCCGCTTCCATTGCGAAATTTCATCGCTACTCTTTGAGCCAATTGTCCCGCGTCCGGCAAATGTATTTATTGAAGAAAGACTCACAAAAACGAGAAAAATATAAGATAACGGGCTATGCTGCATGATTATCTCTAATCTGAAAGAACACGGTCGTTCTCTAGCCAAATAAAATCATCGCGCAAGAGGGCAAAAGCAGTACTATCTCGGTTTGTCTACCACCCTGACTGATTGCGGCAGATCTTTAGGATTTTGATTTAGGGCGTGTAGGGAAAGCTTGATATATTTTTCCTGCTCGGATGCGGCAGAAATCATGGCTTGCAAGGTCTGGTAAACCATACTGCCTGTGGCGATGTCTTGAAATTGGCCGAATTTAACCCTGGATTTCTTATTGAGAAGCGATTTGCGAGTGAGCACTATATCTTTTGGCTCAAGCACGATGGACTTCGCTATGTAAAATGAGTTCTCAATTTCTTCTTTGTCGTCGAAGAAGCCGTCTTGAAATTCGGAGCAAATAAGGCTCTTGCCACTCTTGATCGCTCGATTAAGCAGTTCAAAAAACGGCGCTATCTCACACGATAAAATACGAAATGCCGTGGCCCCATGATACGTGACGTCGATATAATGCTCGCCTTTCTGTGGGCCCTCCACGAGAAACCAATTGCTTGATTTAAATGATATGGCATAAGGATCGAAGACATGATCGGCTCGACATATTGTATTGTAGGCAACAGCAAGAGCGATAACCATAAAATATTTCGCCACCATGAAATCTCCTTAATAACTGCGCGCATACGTAGCCCTGGTGTCGTACCGCGGTCAAGCCGCGGGGCGACACCGGTACTTCAACAGTTATACGAAATGTTCGGCTATCGTGATAAAAATGTGGCTAGGCACTTTTAATGGCAAATAATTTCTAGCCCTTAGGTTCGCGCTGTAAAATATGGGGCTTACTCAGAATTTTTCGAGAAGAAAATTTTCCAGGGTGATGCCCCTGATGTGCTCCGTTTCAAACGTGGCCTGATTAATAATTGTTAGATGTCCTTTGGGATGACTTTTTAAAAACCAAGCATAGTTATACGGATTTTCAGCACCACGTTTTACTTCAATAAATTGGTTTTGCGAAAGAACAAAATCAAGCTCATGTTTGTCAGATTCCCAAAAATATAACTCCTCTGGAACGGGATTTTCACCTTTGATGCATTGTCTGCGCCAAAGCTCTTGTGCAACGATCCACTCGAGCATTTGCCCTTGCTCCATCTCTAAGCCTTCAAGTTCAGCTGCAGAGCGAAATGCTTTT
The DNA here is from genome assembly GCA_035622215.1 of Myxococcota bacterium. Lineage (GTDB taxonomy): Bacteria > Myxococcota > UBA727 > UBA727 > JABDBI01. The sequence goes on from DASPVU010000026.1 coordinate 3,058, forward strand.
GGGTGCCAAGCTGTAGCAACCAAGGTATTAATAAAATGATATTTGCATTGTTTTCTCCATATGGGCTGATTCTTATTTGTATCAATTGGATAGGCGGGAATGACGCAAAGAAGATCCTGCAAAAGGGCAATATATCCTTGAGCTACTGTATTGTTGGCGAGCCCCGCCTCTCGGGCGAGTTTTGATTGGCCGATGGGGTTTGTACCGAATCTGTAAAGCGTTTTTAGCACCGAAAGCAGGGATGAACGGGTGCGGCCGCTGGCAGTAATTTCGCCCAAAACCCAATCCGAAGTTAACTCGGTGACGTATTCGGGTATCATTTGAGTCTCGGCGAGCTCCTTGCAGGCAATAGGCGACCCACCTGAGAGCACATAAGCTGCGAGAGTCTGTTTACCTAAAATTGGCAAGCAGTTTTTGGCAAATTCTGCATAGGAAATCGGGGTAAAAATATAACTGCTCCGCTTCAAACGTCCCTTGCGGCCAGGAAGACGCTCGCTACCACGCCGCAGATCCGTGGCCTTAGATCCAGTTGTCACAACTAGAACGTCTCGCAGTTCGCCGGCATCGATCACCAATTTGAGAGCCTTTTCCCAACCCACAATTGCGGTTATTTCATCGATAAATAGACGTTTTCTTCGAGCTTTCTTTTCAAACATTTGAGCTAACACACGGATTTGCTGCGTTAGCACCTCGGCGCTGGCAATGGCATCCCCATTCAAATATAAGGATGAACCCGGCCCGAATTCGATGATGGTGGCCGCGATCTTCTCTTCTAACCAGGTGCTCTTGCCGTATTGGCGGGCCCCGCGGATCAACAACAGACCCGG